>PXPI01000122.1 GCA_003021905.1 Cyanobacteria bacterium SW_9_44_58
TTTTCCGAAAATCAATTGAATAAGGTTGCATGGACACGCTTATTTTAATCTACTGTCTTTCCTTCTCAGTGTATCTTATTGGTCTGAGAATTGCTATATCTCCGTTCTCAAAATCTCTTATCTATTTGGGATTGGCTAGAATTTTTAGCGGCGAATGTGTATGTCATTGGTACGATTCTCTTTATTATTGGCAGTCTGTTTTTTTTATCCCATATTGACATGATTGTTGCCGGTAGTTGGTGCTTTATTATCGGCAGTTTCTTATTTTTGATTGGCGCTTGCATCAATATTGTTGAAATTACAAAAGCTAATTCCTTAGTGAAACTTCAACTGTTAAACATTACTGCTATTATGTTTGCTCTAGGTTCAACGCTTTTCTTGGTCGCATCAATTCCCTATTTATGGCAACCTTTGAATTTTGAAGAACAGCCGCTATTATTTACCTATGTGGGTTGGGAATATATTGTTGGCAGTCTTTTATTTTTAATAGGAGGAATTATTAATTATTATCGTTTATATAGCAGTAAAACTGATGAACAATTAACGATTAATTGGGAATAGCGGTTATCAATTTTATCCAACTCAACTTCAAAAGCGACAGTCTCGCAGCCACAGCTGAATAGCTTTTCCAATAATCCCATTACTCGTTTCTTGGATAGGGGTAGGGGGATGAGTTTTATCAGGTAAACCAAAACGAGAGTATAAAAACACCATACGCCAACCTTGCGGCATTTTAGTTAAAAATAGCCAATGATAGTTTTCCACTGAATGCACGGTTTTTTGACCATATTGACGTTCGAGGGTGGTAAAAAACACTTGTTCCACTTGTGGGGTTTCAGCCTCCGGAACCGCTGGCGTATAATCTCCTTGAATATTTTCAGTGAGGGGATTGAATTCTGGTTTTCCTGCTAAAATAAAGTAGGTCGAATTGTCTTGTGTTCTGGAAGGAAGTTTGGTTCGTTGAAGAACCCGATTGGCATAGCCGGGTAAATCGCTGAGCAGACTTTCAGTTAACGGCTTAATTGGCTTCGGACAACTCGATTGAGCATAAACTGACTGAGGCCATAATAGCGCGATCGCGCTCCCCAATCCCACTAAGAAATATCTCATCAATTCTTAATCTCCTGACAAATTTGTTGCCATGCTATTTCAGGATTAGCAGCATTGGTAATGGGGCGGCCGATGACTAAGTAATCAGCCCCTGCTTTTAAGGCTTCTTTGGGTGTCATGACCCGTTTTTGATCACTACTTTGCGCAAAATAAGGACGAACCCCAGGACAAACCAAGCAAAAATTGTTGCCGCAAACCTCTCGCAATTGACTGGCTTCTTGGGGAGAACAAACGGCCCCATCCAACCTTGCCTCTTGCGCTAAAATTGCCATCTGTAACGCATATTCCGGCAATTCTAAGGGCACTTTCAATTCAAAGGCCAGTTCTCTGGCATTAATACTGGTTAAAAGCGTAACAGCAATTAATTTGGTAGAATAATTGAGGCTTTGTTTGGCTTCCACCGCGGCTTGCAAGGCTTGTTTTCCAGCAGTGGCATGAAGGGTTAGCAACTCCACTTCGTAGTTGATGGCAGCACGACAAGCACCGGCAATGGTATTGGGAATATCATGGAATTTTAGATCAAGAAAAATGCGTTTCTCTTGTTGTTTGAGATAATCTAGAATGGAAGTTCCGGTACTAACAAATAACTCTAATCCCACTTTCCAAAATGTGACATCAGGCAGTTTTTCCACTTGCGCGATCGCGCTGTCCAAATCAGAAACATCAAGGGGAACAATAATTCGTTCTTGAGGCAGCATCATAAGAGTAGTTATTTTTGATCAATATGACCCAACAAAAATCTCGCCCTTCCATTTGGCAGAAAAAGCCTTGGTGGTGTCAACCTTGGTCAATTATCCTAACAGGAATTGTCTTGCCAACAAGTGTTTGGCTATTAACCCATCTCTGGTGGCTGACATTGCCAGTGATTATCGGAATTTTAGTTTGGTGGTGGGTCTTTCTTTATGTTGTCCCAAAAAGCTATGCAGCGCAATATCATTCAGTAAGCGATCAGCAGGTGAGAGAATGAGAATCTGATCATTTATTGGTTTCTCATCAATTATTCCCGTCATGACCCTAGAAACAATTACGATTCCTTCCCAAACTGAGACGCCTCAATATTTATTGATTGGACTGCACGGTTGGGGGGCGAATGCCCAAGATTTAGCAACGCTTGCTTCTGTTCTCAATTGGAACAATACCCAAATGATGTTTCCTGAGGCCCCCTTTGACCATCCTCAGGTTCCCCATGGAAAAATGTGGTACGACTTGCAGCAATATGATGAACAAGGATTAAACCATAGCCGGCAAACCCTGAGTGATTGGTTGGCGTCTCTAGAAAGCAGCACCGGCGTTCCGCCGCAGCGAACCTTCTTAACCGGCTTTTCTCAAGGTGGGGCAATGACCTTAGATGTGGGTTTTGGGTTTCCCTTTGCCGGATTATGTTCCTTCTCAGGCTATCTTCATCCCCAACGGGAAGTTAATCATTATTCACCGCCAACCTTAATTATCCATGGTATTATCCATGGTACGGAAGATCCGGTTGTTCCTATCAGTTTGGCACAAAAAGCCCGGGATGCGCTGCAACAACAAGGGGTCGATGTGACCTATCAGGAATTTTCCATGCAACATGAGATTACCCCAGAAGCTATAGAAACGTTCAAGCAATTTGTAAACAGTGTTTGTCAAGCGCGTTTCTAACGGCAGAGATATGACACAACAGTAAAAAACATGGCTTAATGAAGTCAGTTGATGTTTATTGGGATGAGGAAAAACCATGACCATTCACACTTACGCAGCAAAAGAAGCCGGGGAAAAATTAGAACCGTTTACCTATGAACCGGGAGAATTAGGATCTCAAGAAGTAGAAATTGCAGTGGAGTATTGCGGCATCTGCCATAGCGATGTCAGTGTTGTTGATAATGATTGGGGAATTTCTGAGTATCCGGTTGTTCCCGGTCATGAAATTGTGGGCAAAGTGGCTGCTGTTGGCGACGCTGTTACCAGCTTGCAAGTGGGAGAACAGGTGGGTTTAGGTTGGTTTTCAAGTTCTTGCATGAAGTGTGAGTGGTGCTTATCTGGGGATCACAATCTTTGTCAAAGTGCTGAATTTACTATCGTTGGACGTTATGGCGGTTTTGCCGATAAAGTGCGTGCCCATCAAAATTGGGTGTTTCAACTTCCAGCAGGATTGAACCCGCAGACGGTTGGTCCTTTTTTTTGCGGCGGAATTACCGTTTTTAATCCCATTGTGCAGTTGGATCTCAAAGCCAGCGATCGCGTCGGCGTGATTGGTATTGGCGGTTTAGGCCACATGGCATTACAGTTTTTAAGTGCTTGGGGCTGTGAAGTTACGGCTTTTTCGGGAAGTGCGGAGAAAGAACAAGAGGCGCGAAACTTGGGTGCCCATCATTTTGTCAATTCCCGCGACCCAGAAGCAGTTAAAGCGATGGAAAATTCCTTTGATGCAATTTTCTCTACCGTCAATGCCGACTTAGACTGGGAAAGTTATCTCGCTACCTTACGTCCCCGCGGCCGCTTGCATTTCCTCGGTGTCACCCCTAATCCCACTGCTGTACAGATGTTTTCCTTGCTTTTGGGACAAAAATCTATCTCTGCCAGTCCGGTGGGGAGTCCCGGCATAACGAAACAAATGCTGGAATTTGTCGCTCGTAAACAGTTAGAACCCATGGTCGAGTTTTATCCTTTTGAACAAGTTAACGAAGCTATGGATAAACTTCGCCATGGCAAACCCCGTTATCGCATTGTTTTGCAACGTTAATCACAAGTCTTTGTGCGTGAAGGATTTGGCATTGTCGCCGCTATAGGTTTCCGCAATGTGTCCGTCTCCCGTAAGTTGGTATTTATAGGTGACTAATCCTTCTAAACCCACTGGCCCTCTCGGAGGCATTTTTTGGGTACTAATTCCCACTTCAGCGCCGAAGCCGTAACGGAAGCCGTCGGAAAAGCGAGTGGAACAGTTGTGGAAGACACCCGCCGCATCCACTTGATTGAGGAAAGTTTGGGCAAGGCTGGCATTTTCGGTAATAATTGCTTCGGTATGTCTGGAACCGTAGGTGTGAATATGCGCGATCGCGCTTTCTAAGCTATCGACAATTTTAACGGCTAAGACTAATCCCCCGTATTCAGTTTCCCAATCGGCTTCTGTTGCTTGGGCAATTTGCGGTAAAATCCGGCGTGCGACTTCATCTCCCCGCAATGTTACCCCTTTTCCAGCCATCGCTTTTTCTAGCTGGGGTAAAAATTGCTCGGCAATGGCACTGTGAACCAATAAGGTTTCCATCGCATTGCATGCTGCCGGATATTGGGTTTTAGAATCAATGGCAATCGCGACTGCTTTCTCCAGATCAGCCCCTTCATCCACATAAACATGGCAAATTCCATCGGCGTGCCCTAATACCGGAATATTTGTATTTTCTTGAATGAAGCGAACAAAGGAATTGGAACCTCTCGGGATAATTAAATCCACAGACTCATCCAGAGATAACAGTTCCTGGGTTTCCGCACGAGTCGTAAGGAGTTGCACAGCTTCTGGGGGAACATCCGTTTCCGCTAAAGCCTCGTGAATGACTTTGGTTAGCGTTTGGCAAGAATTCAGGGCTTCTTTGCCTCCTTTTAGGATGACGCCATTGCCTGACTTAATCGCTAAACTGGTAATTTGAATCAGGGCATCGGGACGCGCTTCAAAAATGACTCCTAATACCCCTAACGGACAAGTTAACCGTTTCAGAACCAATCCGGTGTCTAGTTCCCGATGAATTTGGATTGCGCCAATGGGATCAGACAAACCGGCAACATCTTTAATGCCCGCGATCGCGCTTTGCAGTTTCGTCTCGCTGAGTTTTAACCGCGCCTGCAATGCTTCGGGAATGCCGTCGGCTTTAGCTTGTTCACAGTCAGTGGCATTGGCAGCGGCAATTTCGTCTTTGTGATTGGCAAGGGCTTGCGCGATCGCCTCTAACGCCTGATTGCGCTGTTGGGTAGATAAATCAGCTAGTTGTTGTGCTGCTTTCTGGGTTTGTTGAGCAAGATTGGATAAGGAGTCAGGAGTTGTTTGTAAAATTGCCATCGCTACTCATGCTGCTAAACATCGGGCTTGTTTATTTTACCAGACAATCACGGGTCTAAAGCTCCTCACGCTTTGCTATAGGCCGTTTAGCGCGATCGCGCCTGAGTTATCCCATGCTTGCCCTTGCTTTCAGCTGTCCTGCTAGCAGTTAACATTGAAACCTCGGATGACAGCCCCTCCAGAATAGCCTGTCGAGAGACTCCCTTGTCCTGGGCAGATCGAGATGTGTTATGATTATGCTGGCTGGGGAGAGACATCGCCTCAGGATAAAACGCGAAGCCTCTAAAAGAGGTGGAAAATCCCGCTTCGTCCTAATTAAGTCGAATTCGGGAGTATGTCGCTATCAATACTAAGAGGATTCACTTGATATGAATAACAACTCAGTTTTAGCAATTTATCGACTGGAATCCGGCACTCCCTGTGAAATCATTGATGAAATTGAAAAGCCCATTGAAATGGACATTATAACTCGCGATCAACGACTGCAGGAAGAACATGGCAGCAATATTTGGCCGAAGTGGCAAGCCCCCTCCGGTCAAGTAACGCCAAGGAAATTAAAATAGTTTTGAAAGTGAGGTTGGGAAACCATCCCAGCTCACGATTGTTCCCCCCTATTGCGTCTTTATATGGCATGGGAAAAATGCCGCGCATTTGAAAATCTAAAAAATAACAAATAAAATAAGTAGGTAAAACTAGAGGAGGAGGTTATCGATGGCAGTAGTTGCACCGGAAGTACTTCCCAAACCCGAAACCGAAACAACTCCTGAGGTCAGAGATCGCTTAGAAAGCCTCTTTAATGAAGGCGAAGACGTTGATTTAGTCTTGCACAACGATGACAGCGTTTTCTTTGGCACGGTCATTGAAGCTCTAGTAAAAGTTCTTGAATTTACTGAAGATGAGGCTTATCAAGCTATGCTTCAAGTTCACAATAACGGTAAGGGTGTCTTAGTGACTTGTAAAGAACCGGAAGCAGAAGAATATCAAAAGCAATTAGAGGCTTATGGATTGACTATAAGCATTGATAAATAGTAATTCTCTTAATACCTGCTTATTTCAAATTCGCATTTGATAGGGAGTTTTTGTCAGTTAAGATTTGAACGATAGCGCGGCAGTCCCTAATCGAGCGCGAAGCGGATTAGGGAAGGTGATTCGCGGTGTTGACGAGTTGCATCAAGCGAGGGGATGTATGAGGGAACGCCAAATAGCAACTTGTGTTCAAATCGATTTATCAGTTCAGTCACTTAGTCCGATAATAGGAAGGGCTGATTCATTCAAAAAAGAGCATTCTTTATCGGGGCTGGGAACCCGCCTCGTTAGACGCAGAGCCATGTGGCTTGTGCGTAGTTCATATTAACCCGAATCGAGATCGGGCTGGTCGCATTATTTAATAAACGCTATTAAGCAGTTTTTGCCTTATCAGGTACAAGGTTTTAACTAACCGTCGTCAGAAGTCTCCCGACATAATCTCTGATTTGTCGGAGTGACGGCGCTCATAGAACGCCGGAAATCAATTCCGGCGACGGCGCCTTATGAATGACGACACTGGTGATATACTTGAATAAGTTGCCGCGTGGGCTTGCTTCAAAACTTGTTGTTCGATTCTCGGAAGTGTGCACGGTGTACGCCATCTATCTCAAGTCCGAGAAGACGCTTCGCCGCTGAGGCGACGATAACTCAAGTGCGAGGTCAGCCAAAACAAAAAGATATACATTGAAGTTGGGAACCAGCTTCACTGCCCTGGGAGGGGGTGTAAGACGGACATTGGATTTGATCTTTTGGTTTCGCTTCGCCTGATGAAAGGGGAAGCTCCCGTCAGAATCTCTGATTTGACGGGAGTAGTTCACACTCGCCATAGGCAATATTTTCAGCAACAGTACCCTGAAACAGGAAGACATCTTGACTCACCCAACCAATGCAGCGACGGAGATCATAAATATTGAGGGTTTGGATATCTTGGCCATCAATGAAAATGCGACCCTGTTGCGGTTCGTAAAAGCGCAGCAATAGCTTAACCAGCGTACTTTTTCCCGAACCCGTTGCCCCGGCAATTCCGATACTTTGTTTAGCCGGAATATGAAGGGATAAGTCTCGAAATACCGGTGATTGTTCAGGATAGGCAAATGTCGCTTTATCAAATTGAATCTCGCCTTTGACCTTTTCTACAGGAAATGGTTGATCGCCAGTGGGAATAGCAACCGGGGTATCTAAAACATTCATTACCCGATAAATAGAAGCCATTGCCCGTTGATATTCATCCATCAGTTCACTTAACTGGGTAAACGGCCACAAGAGTCGCTGTACAATAAAAACAATAAAGCCGTAAATTCCTGCGGATAAATTGCCGTTAGCCACTTGCAATCCCCCTAGAAATTAATGTTGCGGTAAATCCCATTAGAATTAAAATGCGGATTGAGGGGACAAATGTTGCACTCAAGGCAATGGCTTTTTGATTGCTTTGACGGTAGGCTTCACTTTCTCTCCGCACGCGATCGCGCTCGTAGGTTTCTGCGGTAAAACTTTTAATCGTTGCAATACCAGACAGATTATTGCTGAGACGACTTTAACCCTGCTTTATCCCGAACATCGGCATAACGGGGAGCAAGTCTTTTTTGAAAGGCAATGGAACCCCACAACACAAAGGGAATCGGCAACATGGCAAGCCAAGACACCCCAGGGGCAAGGACAATAAAGGTTCCCCCTACAAATAGCACAGTCGCGGCAAACCGAAGGATTTGATGCGCCCCGAAATTCAAAAACCCTTCTAATTGGTTAATATCATTATTGAGAACTGAGAGAAAGAATCCTGTACTGCGCTGTTCAAAATAACTCAACTCTAACTCTTGCAAATGCCCATAGGTATCCACTCGCAATTCGTGTTGCAGCGTTTGGGCAAGGTTACGCCAGAGACGGCTATAAATGTATTCAGTAAGCGATTCTAAACTCCAGATGAAAAAGGTAATTAAGGAAACGACTGCCAGTTGCGCTTTGATGCTAGTGAATCCCAACCCCGCAATAAAGGAGTTTTTCTGTTGCACGACCACATCAATGGCAATCCCAATGAGATAGGGCGGGGCCAAATCAAAAACGGTGTTGAGAATGGAACACGCGATCGCGCCAGCAATTTTAGGATGATAAGCATTCCCGTAACGGAGAAGCCGGGATAGAGGATGATGGGACCAGAACATTCAGCTGAATCTAAAATAATTGCAAGACTGATTTTCTACTCTAAATCAGCAAAGTCCTCTTTGTTAACATCATTGTAACCGCGCCCCAGTTCGGATGACCATGAAACCCGTTTCAATCAACTACAGGGCAACAAAATTCATCAATTCGCAGAGTTGCTTCGCCATGATCAGGAACCCAAGCTACCCATTCCGTTTCTGATTTTTCACAGAGTAATAGGGCTTCGTTGTGGCTATAGGGATTCAATTCCCTCAATAACTCAACCCACATATTGGGCTGCAATTGCGGGACATTAATGCGATTGGTGCAATGATTCGTCGGCAGACTGCACCATTGAACTTGCAAGTTTTGTCGTTCTCCTTCTAGGGTTGCCATTGTTTTGTCCTCAGTTAGATAAACATCGTTGGTTTTGTATCAAATTATACAGAATTAAAAAGCAACATTTCAACTTGAAGGAGCGAGCCTTCATGAAAATTCATAGTTTTCTAGCTTGGGATTTTCCAATGATAAGAATTTCCAGAGACAATGGAGGGAAATATTTGCAAATTTGCAAATTATTTTTAATAGGTCTAGGATATGGAATGATTAACTGCGTTTAGATCTGTCCATCAACTTGCTTAATTATCGCTCGAAGCATCAACAATTCTTCCGGCTACAACCCTTTTCCCGAATGGGGCTTGCTGTGGGAGTTTTAATCCTCTTGCTCTGTGTGGTGGGTAATTTGGCGTTAGGCGTATCCGATATTCCGCTAGCAGAAGTATATCGAGCGTTTGTTGCCTATGACGGCTCAACAGAACATCTGATTATTCGGACAATTCGCTTGCCGCGATCGCTGATTGCCACGTTTGTTGGGGCAGCCCTTGCGGTGGCTGGGGCAATTATGCAGGGCCTTACCCGCAATCCCGTAGCTTCTCCTGGCATTTTAGGGGTGACTGCTGGCGCTTCCTTAGCGGTTGTGATTACCACTTTTCTCCTCAATGCCGAGTCATTGGGCTTCTACGTTTGGTTTGCCTTTATAGGGGCAGCGATAACCGCGATCGGCGTTTATTTTTTAGGGTCTTTAGGACCGGGAGGATTAACCCCCATTAACTTGACGATCGCAGGAGCAGCTCTCACCGAGTTTCTCAGTTCCATTACCAGTGGCATTCTCATCGTTAGCCAACAAACGTTAGATCAAGTAAGGTTTTGGCTCGCAGGGTCGCTTGCAGGGCGAGATTTAGACCTATTTTGGCAAGTCTTACCTTACTTCATCCTAGGATTATTATTGGCATTGGGGTTAGGAAGACAGCTTACCATGCTCTCCCTTGGCGAGGATGTGGCAAAAGGATTAGGACAACGGACAATTTTCGTTAAAATTACTGCGGCGGTAAGCGTCGTATTACTAGCTGGGGCAAGTGTTGCTATTGCTGGCCCCATTATCTTTATTGGCTTAATTATTCCTCATATTACCCGTGCTTTAATTGGGGTTGATTACCGTTGGTTATTGCCCTATGCGGCTATTTTTGGGGCAATCTTTCTGTTGCTAGCTGATTTAGCCGCGCGCTTATTATTTCAACCGCAAGAAATTCCCGTGGGGTTAGTAATGCCCTTAATCGGCGCTCCCTTCTTTATACATTTAGTGCGATCGCAGGTGAAACGTTAAGTTATGAAATCTCCTTGGTTAGTGATTCGTTCTCAAAAAGTTCCTTTTTCTTTTCGGGTTGATCGCCGAGTCCCAACTGTATTAATCATTTTAGCAATGGTAACCCTTGTTGCCATGATCATCAGTGTGAGCTATGGCGAGTATTATGTTCCCCCCCTTGCCACCATTCAAAGCATTCTTGGGTTAGACAGTGGCAATTCCGATTATGCGTTTATTATTCGCACGTTACGGCTACCACGAACCTTAGTTGCTTTTTGTGTGGGAATTGGACTCGCGATCGCGGGAACCATTACCCAAGGGATTACTCATAATCCTCTTGCTTCTCCAGGCATTATTGGCGTTAATTCAGGCGCTGCTCTGGCGGCTGTCACCTTACTGATTGTCTTCCCATCTGTTTCCAGTGCTTGGCTGCCCGTTGTTGCCTTTTTGGGCGGGTTAAGTGTTGCTATCCTCATTTATCTTTTTGCTTGGAAAGGAGGTAGTTCTCCAGTAAGACTGATTCTCGTTGGCATTGGTTTAAATTTTATTGCTGGGTCACTAACCAGCTTCATGATTACCTTTGGTAATATCAATAATGTCTCCCAAGCCATGGTTTGGTTAATCGGCAGTGTTTACAGGCGCAGTTGGGAACAGCTATTGATGCTATTGCCCTGGTTGGTTATCTTTGGTTTGCTGGCTCTAGTGATGGCAAGAGAACTCAATGCCCTCAGTTTAGGCGATGAAGTGGCACGGGGATTAGGCAATCGCATCGAAAGGCAACGAGGAATTTTACTCATCACTAGTATTGCCCTTGCCAGTGCTTCTGTTGCGACAGCAGGTTCAATTGGCTTTGTGGGGTTAATGTCTCCTCATATCTCACGAAAACTTGTAGGCGCAACTCAAGAAGGACAACTTCCCACTGCTGCTATGATTGGGGGAATGTTGGTTGTTTTGGCTGATTTAGCTGGACGGATGCTATTTGCTCCCACAGAATTGCCTTGTGGCTTAATTACTAGTGCGATCGGCGCTCCCTTTTTTATTTACTTACTCATTCGCAAACGCTAGCAACAAGATACTCTCATGAATCGATTGGAAACCAAACATCTGACTCTCAGTTACGATGGCACTCCTATCATTAAGGACTTGTATTTAGCCCTTCCTTCCCAACAAATTACGGCATTAGTGGGTCCCAATGGCTGTGGCAAATCAACCTTGTTGCGAGGACTGGCGCGATTGCTAAAGCCACGTCGGGGAACAGTTTATCTCGATGGCGCTGAAATCTCAAAACTCTCCACAAAAGCTGTTGCCAAACGCTTGGGCATTCTTCCGCAAAGCCCCATTGCCCCAGAAGGGTTAACGGTGAGAGATTTAGTTGCCCAAGGGCGTTATCCCTACCAAAACTGGCTTCAACAATGGTCAAAACAGGATGAAGAAATGGTAGCTTGGGCCTTAGATCTCTCTGGCATGACCGAATTCGCCGATCGCGCTTTAGATCACCTCTCCGGCGGGCAACGACAACGGGCTTGGATTGCTATGGCACTTGCCCAAGATACAGAAATTCTGTTGTTAGACGAACCCACAACGTTTTTGGATTTAGCCCATCAAATTGACATTTTAGAGTTACTGTTGCAACTCAACCAAACCCAAGATAGAACCATTATCATGGTTCTCCATGACCTCAACCAAGCTGCCCGTTATGCCGATAATATGGTAGTTATTCAACAGGGTGAAATTTATGATCAGGGGAGGCCCAAGCAAGTTATGACTGAAGCGATGGTGTCTAATGTATTTGGTGTGAATTCTCGCATTGTTCCTGATCCGGTGGTGGGAACGCCCATGTGTGTTCCCTTAAGCCGTCGAACCGCTGGGAAGGAGTTGAGAGATTGAAAAAACAAATTGTTGTCTTTTGAAATGAACAGTAGCGCGATCAAAAACGATAGATAGCAACTAAAAAATCGGGAGTGTCAATAATGTTGAAATAAAGCAATACAACAACTGCCACTGTATAAATGGTTGCTCCCGCTAATCCCAGTAAAACATCCCGTTTGAAATTTGACTCGCGATCCTCGAAAAATAAGTCAAACGTTCCCCACTGCATCATCAAAATGCCAATAATATTAGATAGCCAGTAACCAATCACTGTCAAAATTATAAACGCATCAGCAAATATCCAATTAAATAGATAGGCAAATCCATAAGCAATAGGTAAATTAAAAAATAAATCATTCCACCAAGAAAGCGGGGATAATAAATAGCCGAATCCTACTAAAAAACTTCCCTTTGATTTTTTAAATAGATTCATCTTTTTCTTTCAATTATTCCTCACTTATTACTTTACCGCAATGGGGGCAAGTTTTGTTGGCATTGCCTCGTTTTTTTGCTTTACGGGCTTGTAATTCTTCCGAAAAACCGGAGGCAAAAATGCCAGCCGGAAGCGCAAATAAACCAATCCCTAAAACGGCTAAAATTGCACCAAGCATTCGACCGACTAATGTCACTGGATAAACATCGCCATACCCTACTGTTGTTAGGGTAATCGTTCCCCACCACATTGCTTTCGGAATACTGGAAAAGGCTTCGGGTTGTGCCGAATGTTCCGCAAAATAAATTAAGCTAGAAGCAAGCGCTAACAAAATCGATAACACAAATAAAGACAGTAGCAATTCTTCTTGCTTTAACCGAAAAACCCGTCCTAAAATCCTTAAGGAATCGGTATAACGATTTAACTTTAGAACTCGAAATAACCGAAACAGACGTAAAGTGCGACCGATTCGCAGTTCTGTGGGAAGCAACGATAAATAAAAGGGAATAATCGCTAATAAATCAATCAGTGACAGCGGGGTAAATATAAATCTTACTCTTCCCCAAAAGGGATGTCGATAATGAGGTTTAAACGTACAACTCCATACCCGCAAAATATATTCTACGGTAAACACAATGACTGAGAAAACCTCAAAACTTTGAAACCATCCTTGATACCGTTCAAATAAAGGATCAACGGTTTCTAAAGCAACTGCTACTAAATTTAAGAAAATAAGGGCAAGGATAAAAATATCAAACGCTTTACTTAGCCAGTCTTTTGGTTTCCCAAATTCTAATATAGCAATTCTCAGACCAATAAGATACACTGAGAAGGAAAGACAGTAGATTAAAATAAGCGTGTCCATGCAACCTTATTCAATTGATATTGATTTT
>PXPI01000123.1 GCA_003021905.1 Cyanobacteria bacterium SW_9_44_58
GTTAGTCTGGCGTTGTTTAAGAGGAGCGGTGTGATGGGAAACTGTCACGCACCGTTCTGAAGCCGAGTCAGGAGGGCGACCTTCTGGCTTAGGTAACTTGATCCCGAGGACGCGGACGATCGTCGAAAAATTCCCGAACTAAATGGCGGCGGTTGGAGGTGGCATACACCGCGACATTCTTGGCTTTAGCGGTGACGCTTCCTTCTAACACGACTTTCAACGCCTTAAACGCATCATCATCTTCTTCAAAAGAGAGATCATCAACAAAAATAATAAACTTTTGAGGAAGCTCCCGTAATTGTTCTAAAATCCAAGGCAAATCTCGCAATTGGGACTTGGGAACTTCCACCAATCTTAATCCCTCCGTGGCATATTGATTGAGCAATCCCTTCACAAGAGAGGATTTACCGGATCCCCGACTGCCATACAGCAATACATTCAGGGCAGCATACCCATTTAAAAGAAATTCTGTATTTTGAATCAAAATTTCTTTCTGCCAGTCATAGCCGACAATTTCGCTAATTTGAGCAGGATCGGGGTGAGCAATTCCCACTAATTGTCTATTTTGCCAAGTAAAGGCCGCGTATTGTCCGAAAATGCCACAGCCATTGCGTTGGTAATGCTGGGCAAGTTGGGGCACCACAGATGACCAATCTTTACTGTCATGGAGGAAACTATCTTGTTGGAAACTGTTTTCCCAAGCTACAGGTGGATGAGGCAACTGGCAAGCCGTTTGTATCCAATGACTAACCGTTTCGCTGTCGCAGTTGTACAAGGTTTGCAACACACTGAGATCCGCTTTCGCCGCGTTTACTAAAGCCGAAGGCAAAGAATCTAAGGAAACTGACTGTACTTGTTGAGAAAATGGATTCTCATCATAGAGAATTTTCTCAACCAGGTAATCTTGCCAACTTTGACGGCGTTGGGCAAGGGTTTTAAACCAACTGCTGTAAGCCTTTAAACAAGCGACGCAATTTTGTTGTGCATTAAGTTTTTGCAATAAATCGAGAAAAGCTTGTCCTGCTTCATCAGCTAACACTGACTGATACAGCAATAAAGAAGCAGCTTGTTTTAATAACACATTAACAGAGGGATGAAAAGACATAATTAAATTTTAAAGTATATACGCTGCGCAAACTGTTGAGCGTTTTATATTATTTTGGGAGCTCCGCTAAGATCGCGCAATAAAGGAGGTAAATCGCTGTGTGATTAAAGGTTTTAGTAAGTAGTGTCGTTAACGTCGCAAGGTCTAAGATAAGAAATTGCTGTCATTTTTTAAGCCAGTATGTCTATTCAAAACCAATCCTTGTCTTCTCTAGAAAATAATGCCAAAGGCAACAATTATCAATCTTCTCAAACAAAATGGACCATTGAAGAAAGCGAAGATCTTTATCAAATTCAAGGCTGGGGGGATCCCTATTTTTCCATTAATCGCGCCGGGCATATTACGGTTTCGCCACAGGGCGATCGCGGCACATCTTTAGATTTATACGAGTTAGTGGAAGCTCTCAGAAAACGCAATATTGAACTTCCGATTTTAATTCGCTTTCCTGAAATTTTAGCCGATCGCGTGGAACGCTTATATGCCTGTTTCGATCGCGCCATTTCCCGCTACAACTACCCGGGCAGCTATCGCGGGGTTTTCCCCATTAAATGCAATCAACATCGTCATCTGGTGGAATCGCTAGTGGGGGATGGCAAACGGCACCAGTTAGGATTAGAAATTGGTTCCAAACCTGAATTGATGATTGCTTTGGCCACCCTAAATCCCTTGCGGCTGAATCAAAAAGATATCCAAGAATCGCTTCTTATTTGCAATGGCTACAAAGACAAAGATTATATTGAAACGGCATTGCTTTCCCGGCGATTAGGGTATGAAACCATTATTGTCGTGGAACAGTTGGAAGAATTGGCATTAATCCAACAGGTAAGTCAGGAATTGGGAATTCCACCGGTAATCGGGGTTCGTGCCAAATTAAGCACTAAGGGCACCGGGAGATGGGGAACTTCCACCGGCGATCGCGCCAAGTTTGGATTAACCATTTGGCAAATTCTGCAAGCGGTGGAAACCCTAAAATCAAGCAATCAATTAGACTGTTTGCAACTGCTACATTTCCACATCGGATCGCAAGTTTCCTCAATTAGTGTTATTAAAGAAGCCATTCGCGAAGCGGCCCAGATTTATGTGGAATTAACCCGCATGGGAGGCAACTTAAAATACCTGGATGTCGGCGGCGGCTTAGCGGTTGATTATGATGGGTCTAAAACGAACAAAAATAATGCTTCCAAAAACTACAATATGCAGAATTATGCCAATGATATTGTTGCGGAAGTTAAAGAAGCCTGCGACCAAGCAAAGATTCCCGTTCCCACTTTAGTGAGTGAAAGCGGGCGCGCGATCGCGTCCCATCAAGGGGTGCTGATTTTTAATGTCTTAGGAAGCAGTGAACCGCCAGTCACCCCGCCCCCTGTGGCGGAAGAACAAGAACATATCATTATTCGCAATCTCTGGGAAACCTATGCCCTAATTAACGAACATAATTACCAGGAACCCTATCACGATGCCATTCAATTTAAACAAGAAGCCATTAGTTTATTCAATTTCAGTTATTTAAGTTTACAAGAACGGGCCAGGGCAGAACAACTGTATTGGGCATGTTGTGCCAAACTCTTCGAAATTATTAAACATCAAGAAACCATCAATGATGATCTGAAAGAACTAGCAAATATTCTCACCTCAATTTACTACATTAATCTTTCCGTTTTTCAATCAACCCCCGATCATTGGGCCATTGAACAACTCTTTCCCATTATGCCCATTCATCGCCTCAATGAAGCCCCAACCAAACGAGTAATTTTAGCGGATTTAACCTGTGATAGCGACGGCAAAATCAGCCAATTTATCAATCCCCAAGGCCAAAGCCCGAAAGATTTTTTAGAACTCCATCCCCTAGAAACCCATCACCCCTATTATTTAGGCATGTTTTTGGTAGGGGCGTATCAAGAAATTATGGGGAACTTACACAACTTATTTGGCGACACCAATGTCGTGCATATTCAAACTCACCCCAAAGGCTATAAGATTGAACAGTTAGTACGCGGTGACACCATTAGCGAGGTGTTAGCGCAAACGCAATATTCCGAAGAAGGCTTATTAGAAAATCTCCGCCGCCATACGGAACAAGCCTTGGAAAAAAATCTCATTTCCCTAGCCGAATCCCGGCGTTTATTGAGAAACTATGAACGGGGTCTTAGCAACTATACTTACCTTAACCAAGACAATGACAGCGGCAAGTGAGACATGATTCAATCTTTGTGTAAACGTCTATTTCTTCTTCTTCTTCCTCTTTTCCTAACCGGTTGCGTTCACTACGACGTTGGCATTAACTTTGCCGGGTTGCACCAGGGCCAAATTGTTCAACATATCCAGTTAGGGGAACAGCTAACTAGTTTTAGTCAAGCGGATGTGGAAGACTGGCTAGGCAGCCTGGAAGAACGGGCTAAGCAATTGGGAGGAAGGACCGAACGCCTCTCCCCGCAAGAAGTGGCATTAACCATTCCCTTTGCCAATGCTCAACAATTGGAATCCAAGTTCAATCGCTTCTTTAATCCTAACAAAAGATCGCAACCTCCCAGTGAGTTAGTGCAACTGGATTCGCAACTGAGTGCGCAACAGAATAATTTTTTACTATTTCAACACACTCATTTAAAGCTCAAGATCGATTTAACAGCCCTAGGAACCATTAAAGGAGACAATTCTCGAATTGTGGGGGCTAACTCTCTGTTAGACTTAGAATTTCGCTTAAAGACCCCTTGGGGAATGGAAATTATGGCCCCGAATCCTGCTGCAAATTCCTCGTTAGTGAAACAAACCGGCAGAGAAACGATATGGTATTTAAAGCCTGGAGAAATCAATGAAATGGAAGTAGCGTTTTGGTTGCCTGAACCTCTGGGATTCGGCGTGATCGCGATCCTAGTTTTCGTTTATATTGGAATATCCATTAAAACGCGTCAGTCTTCCCCAAGCGCTTCTGCTGTTTCTCAAAATTAAGGATAATTTATTCGTTGGGCTTTAGGTTATGTTTAACTCCCGTCAAAAACTCTATCTTGGTCAAAAACAAAAACGCAAACCCCTCTCGCTTTTCCGGATGCTGGTTTGGTTTCCGCTGTTGATATTAATAATATTCGGGGTTTCAGAAATTGGCATTCGACTCTTTTTCTTGATTGCTGGCAAGCCTGACCGTTTAACCCGTCAACCGGATAACTCTCCCCTCTCTCAAGCTTATCAATTGCAGTTTTTAACCAATAATCAACCCATTCAGGGATTGCCGCAACAGGGAAATTTGAAGCTTCAACGCAATCCCGTGTTGGGATATCAATTAGTTGCCAATCAACAGAGTCAATTTTGGCAAATTAATGAACAAGGATGGCGAGAACGGGTTTCTATTCCCAAAAACAAGGCCAGTAATGAAGTTCGGGTATTTCTTTTGGGAGGTTCTGCGGCCTTTGGCTATCGCAGCGATGGCAACCAAGACACAATTGCGCAAAAACTTGAACAACGCCTCAATCAACGGGTACAAAACCAACAAAGTCAACCCCAGCAATATCAACCGGAGGTTCTTTCCTTTTATGGACCGGATCGCCAACAACAGTTACAAAAAATGCCCCGTATAAAAGAAGGAAACTATCAAGTCATCAATGCTGCCATTCCCGGTTATGCCTCTGGCAATCAACGGGCCCAGTTAGCGATGAGGATTCTTCCGTATAATCCGGATTTAATTATTGTAATGGGAGGTTATAAAAACTTAATGTTGCCCAGCCAAGACTCCTTTGCGGATTTGCCATTAGTGGATACCTATCTCAGCAATGCGACAAAACATTTTCGGGATCATTTAGGAAAACCGCTCCAAAATTTCGCGCAAAAAAGCGATTTACTGCAAATGGCAACATCATACGTAACCACTCCGCCGGTTAAAACCACCCAAGAAACTTTAGTTCTTAACCCCAACCCCAATCAACCCTTGGATGCCTATCTTCCTCAACAACCCAGCGAATTAGTGGAACGCATTGAACGCTATCGCGAGAATAATCTACAAATGGTACGCTTGTCCGCAGGGGCCCAAGTGCCTTTAATTAGTGTTGTGCAACCGGAAATTACGGGGCGCAATTTAGAGCAGTTGCCTCAACAAGAAAAAGAGATTATTAATGAGTTAGGCAATAAATATGTTCACGAAGTTCAAAACGCCTACACCGAAATTGGAAAAACCAACCGGGAATTAGAACAACTGTTTCCTCAAAATGTCGAAAGCGTCAATTTATATAACAGCTATACAAACTTCTCCAATCGCGCTTTTGTTGATCCCATTCACCTGACCTCGGAAGCGAATACGAAAGCTGCTGAAGAGTTATATCAAACCATTGTCGAAATGCCGAAAATGCAAATGGCGCCAAAACAACCCGGTAATTAGATACATTATTGTTCATTCCTGGGATCAGTGGCGGGTAAAAAATTAATTAACGGCAGGGGAAGCAAGGTGGAAACATTGGTTAAAACAACTAACAGCCAAAGCCGATCAAAATTGTTTTCTGTTACCCCTAATAACGAAGTTAATAAGCCGCCTAATTCGTGAGAGAAAAATCCGGCTAAATTAAAAATTGACATCAATAAAGCAAACAAGGTGGCTTCAATCCCAGGGGGACAAAGTCTCGCTGATAACACTAAAACTGGCATAAAGGCAATTTCTCCCACCACATTTAAGATTAAATTATCCCCTAAACTAAACCAATAATCATCAATGCCTAACGCGCGATTGGCATGGGTGACTAATAATAAAACGCTCATCCCTAAAACAGCAGAAATCAAGGTACTCCACCCTAAAACTTGCCGAAAGGGAATGGTTTTTAAGAAACGTTGAAAAATCCAAACCCCTGCTAACGAAGCAAAACTGCTCACTAACCGCACTCGTCCTAAAAATTCCGGTTCAAAACCCAATTCATTCGTCATAAAAAAGAAGATCGCCGAATCGGAACTGGGAGTGGATTGCCATAGAAAAATAAAAATCGTTGGCAATAAAATTCGTTTTTGGGTAAACGCTTGCCACAGTTGTTTGCCTTGCTTTTTAAAGTTATCAAAAACTTCGGCGCGATCGCGCTTGGGAACTTGATCTTCGGCAATCAGCCAAGCCACACCGGAAAACACTAAGGGAAAAATTGAGGTAATGGCAAAAACCGTTTTCGGAACAAACAATTCCAGCAGCCAACCGCTAAAATAAGCGGTAATCAAACCGCCCAATGCCGAAGCCCCCCAACTTAAAGATTGCAATGATCCCGCATTGGCTAACGATTCCTCCCTTGCCCGTTCCACCACTTGGGAATCGACAATGACATCGCTAATGGCAATGGAAGCTGAACTCATTAAAATGGCTAGGGTTGCTGCCCAAGCATTATCCACCACAGTTGCTAAGGCTAGCCAGGAGGTGGTTCCCAGAAACCCGGAAAAGATTAAATAGGGGCGGCGCCGGTACCCCAACACGGGAAAGCCATCGGAAAGAAAGCCAAATAACGGTTTAATGACCCAAGGAAGCACGGCTACCCCCGTTAACGCCGAAACTTCTGCCGGGCTTAAGCCTAAATCATCCTTGAGAAAAAAACTAATGGCAAGACGCGCTAAATTAAGAATGCCTCGCACCACATAAACGCTAACAATGGCAATTAATTCCGGTGTGGGATCATTGCCCAAGAAAAGCTTGTCTTTAATAAAGGTTCGCAGCTGTGTCTTGATACGGTTCCTGCGAGAGATTGAAGAAATGCTCATAAAGAATGAGAAATCATCCAATTTTTAATGGTTTCATTCACTTGTTGGGGAACTTCATCATGGGGACAATGGCCGGCTTTGAGGAAGTATTCCGAAATTTGGGAATAATATTGGTGAAATTGGCGCGATCGCACTTTTGTATCCATCCAAGGATCGCCTTCTCCCCAAAGCAATAACAAGGGCACTTGCAGCCGTTGCAATAACACATCCACCTTGTCGCCTTTGGGACTTTGAAACACTGAAGCAAATACCTTCGCTGCCCCGCGATCGCAAGAGGGGCGATAAATATCCTCCACTAATTGCTCAGTCACGGCATTTTTATCTAAATAAACCTGTTTTAAAGTGCGTCGAATCATTGATTTCCGCCGAACATATTGAAATAGTAAAAAACTGCCCCAAGAATGCAATAAAATGGAGCGAATCGTTTTCTGCAAGCGTTGCTTCCAACTCAGTTGCGACGGCATATTTTGCGATTGCTCTTGCTCAGAAAAAGGTCCGGCACTATTAAGCAACACCAACCCTTGCGCTAATTCCGGCGCTAATTCCGGATGATTCCCAGCCACACACAAGGCAGCATATCCCCCTAAAGAATTTCCGGCTAAAACGACGGACTGACCCACAACTTCCTGAATAAAGCTGGCTAGTTGGTCTTGCCATAATTGACCCCGATAAACCCAATCCGGTTTGCTAGACCGTCCAAACCCCACTAAATCAATAGCATAAACCTTAAAATGATTTTGCAGTTGGGCGATATTTTTCCGCCAATGATCCGTAGAAGCCCCAAAGCCATGAACCAATAATAAGGGTGCATGATTTGCAGCGGCTAATCCCGCTTCTACATAATAAATATTTTGTCCGCGCCATTGCCAATAATGGCCTGCAACTGAAGTGGAAATTGCTTGATTGACTGTCATAGCTTCAAAGTATTAAGTTTCGTAAACAACTGCCAATACTTTCAGCTTAGCTTGTGGAAACCAGATTCGGAAAAGCGTTTATCATGAAAAAAAATAATCGACGTTGCATCAGTTGTCGCCGAATTGCTCCCAAAGAAAAATTGTGGCGAGTTGTGCGGGTTCATTCTTCACAAACGGTACAATTGGATCAAGGGATGGGACGCTCTGCTTATATTTGTCCCTCTAGCAATTGTCTCAAAGCAGCGCAATACAAAAATCGCTTAGGACGGGCCTTAAAAGCCAAAGTTCCTCCCGAGATTTACGAGCAGCTTTGGGAGCGGCTAAAACGGCACTCCAGTCCTTCCCCAACCTCAGCCAGCGACTCGAAACGCTAGAAAAGGTTTCAGAGTTGGTACAATGAAATACTCAGGGCTAAATTAGGAGAGGCAAACTTCGCTTAAGTATAACTCATCAAGCCAATGGCAATTGATAAAAACCAATATTGGCATTAATAAACCAGAAAACCTATTGTAAATTAGGTACCTTGACTTATGCTTTGAACACATTGAACACAACCAACGACGGGGGATAGTGGATGACTAAGGTGAGAATCTACGATTTATCAAAAGAATTAAATCTGGAGAACAAACAAGTATTGGATATCTGCAACAAACTCAATATTGCTGCTAAAACTCATAGTAGCAGTATTCCAGAAGAAGATGCCGAGCGCATCCGAGCTAATGTGCAAAAAGAGGGGGTTAGTAAACAACAAGAAAACGGGAAAGGAAAACCCAATGCCAAAAATGGCAAAAGCCGCAAAAAAAATCAACAAATTTTAGAAGTTCGACACAATAAACAACGGGCAGAAGAAGACGCATCACAAGCGAATTCTCAACAAGCCGGAAGGGGCAATTCACAACAGTTAAAAACACCGCCGCGCCGCCCTGTGGAAAATACAGAGGCCAATCAAGACCTGAAATCGAAACCCCAAGTGAAAAAGCCTGCTTCTGAAGCCGACTTATCAGCTTCTTCCAATGCTTCTAACACCGCAAGTGAATCGCTGAAACCGCAACAAAGTGGCTCACCGGCAGCGAAAGCCGAGGCGCCGCAATCGCCTTCTGTGTCTCCCCAATCAGAGGAAACTCATCAAACGAGTGCTGCCCAACCCCCTTCCCAGGAAAAAAGTGAGTTAATTGGTCCCCCCACTCCCAAAAAACCCCAATCCTCACCCTCGGAACAACCTAAAACAGAAGGGAAAAAAGTTGAAAAACCCAAGCCCAAAAAACCGACTTTGAAATCGGCGCCAACGAAATCCAAATCTCAATCCCAGTCTGAAGCAGCCAGTGGTGAGAAGGAACCGAGTCAGCCTGTTGAGAAAACCGAACCAAAACCGGCAGTGAAGAAACCGGCAAAACCAAAAATGCTGGACAAACCCAAGCGTGCCGGTTCTGAAAAATCAGCGCCGTCGAAACAAGAGGAAACAGTCGCCAAGACAGGCCAATCGGAACAAGACTCTGAACAAGAGACAAGCAGCCAAAACGATACCCAATTTCCGGTAGAACAACCCAAACGGTCGCGCTCGAAACGGCCGGATGCTCCCACTCGCCCAGGGGATAAGAAAAAAGGCTGGGAAGAAGAGGAAGAAGGCAAAGCTGCCAAAAAACGCCGTCCTAAACCTGTTCTTGAGGAAGACGAGGATGAAGAAGACCTTGTCTTTGACAGCGAGGAAGAACAAGAAACATTAACGCAAGAGCAGTCAGTTGCGTCGCGGTCCTTGGAACGTCCGCCCAAACCGGAATCCCTTCAGAAAAAATCCTCGCCTCAAACTAAGAGTGCGCCCAGCAAACCGAAGAAAAATCGCGGCAGCAATCAACA
This sequence comes from Cyanobacteria bacterium SW_9_44_58, assembly GCA_003021905.1. Classification (GTDB taxonomy): domain Bacteria; phylum Cyanobacteriota; class Cyanobacteriia; order Cyanobacteriales; family Rubidibacteraceae; genus Halothece. Next base: position 9,583 of record PXPI01000123.1, read on the forward strand.
GGGCACTCAACAACGCAGTCAACGTCAAGACAAACAATCCCAGAAAGAACGTCCCCAAAAAATTACCCTTAGTCATGAATTAACGGTTCTGGAACTGGCAGAAATGCTTGAGATTTCCGAAACGGAAATCATTAAAAACCTCTTCATTAATCGCGGGATTAAAGCCAATATTACCCAAACCCTAGAGTTGGATACGGCTCGGTTAGTCGCTGAAGATTTAGGGGTGGAAGTGGAAATCCCGGAACAAAAATCCGGGGCGGAAAAAACCGAAATGCTGGATACGGAAGATTTGGAAAATCTCCAGCCTCGTCCGCCAGTGGTAACCATTATGGGACACGTGGATCACGGAAAAACCAGTCTCCTCGACTCCATTCGCAAAACCAAAGTGGCCGAAGGCGAAGCCGGCGGCATTACTCAACACACAGGGGCTTACCATGTGGATGTGGAGCACGAAGGGGAAACCAAACAAGTAGTATTCCTCGATACCCCCGGTCACGAAGCCTTTACCGCCATGCGGGCGCGAGGGGCAAAGGTAACCGATATTGCTGTCTTAGTCGTAGCAGCGGATGATGGGGTGCAGCCGCAAACCCAAGAAGCGATTAGTCACGCCAAAGCTGCGGGGGTTCCCATTGTGGTCGCTATCAACAAAATGGATAAAGAAGGGGCACAGCCGGATCGCGTCAAACAAGAGCTGACCGATCAAGGCTTGATTCCCGAAGAATGGGGCGGTGAAACCCCAATGGTCGGCGTTAGCGCCATTACTGGGGAGTATTTAGATGACCTGCTGGAGATGATTATTCTGGTTGCCGAACTGGAAGAACTCTCGGCGAACCCCGATCGCTTGGCCCGAGGCACAGTGATTGAAGCCAACCTCGATCGCGCTCGCGGTCCCGTGGCCCGCTTACTGGTGCAAAATGGCACCCTCTATATCGGGAATATTATTGTTGCCGGCAGCTGCTTTGGGAAAATCCGCGCCATGGTAGGCGATCGCGGCGAACGGGTGCAAAAAGCCAGTCCCTCTTTTGCTGTGGAAGTGCTGGGCTTAAATGATGTTCCCGGCGCTGGGGATGAATTCGACGTCTATAAAGATGAACGGGAAGCCCGCGAAGTAGCAGAAAAACGTGCTGAACAAGAGCGGAACTCTCGCTTGCAACGGGCCGCCAGTTCTCGTCGGGTCACCCTCAGCAGTGCTTCTGAACAGGCAGAACAAGGCGAACTGAAAGAACTGAACCTGATCATCAAAGCCGATGTGCAAGGTTCAGTGGAAGCGATTCAAAGCTCCTTGTCGCAGCTGCCTCAAAATGAAGTCCAAATTCGCGTCTTATTTGCCGCCCCTGGAGAGGTCACAGAAACCGATGTTGATCTCGCCGCTGCTAGCGGTGCTGTCATTATCGGCTTCAATACTACCTTGGCCTCCAATGCTAAAGCCGTTGCCGACCAAGAAGGGGTCGATATCCGAGAGTATGACATTATCTACAAACTTCTGGATGAAATCCAAGGGGCTATGGAAGGTCTCTTAGATCCAGAAGAAGTCGAATCTCCTTTAGGGGAAGCGGAAGTGCGAGCAGTCTTCCCAGTAGGACGCGGTTATGCCGCTGGCTGTTATGTACGCTCTGGGCGAATTATCCGCAATCGTCAAATGCGCGTTCGCCGTAATGGAGAAGTGGTCTATGAAGGCAATATCGACTCGCTCAAACGGGTTACAGAAGATGCCAAAGAAGTGCAATCGGGATTTGAATGCGGTATTGGATCCAAACGATTCAATAAATGGCAAGAAGGCGATATCATTGAAGCCTACGAAATGGTTATGAAACGTCGCAGCTTAAATTCCAACAAGTAGTTCTCTCACGCTCCTCTCTCTTTCCAAAAATCGGGAGAGGGGAAAACTCATCCCTCACAAGCAACTATGCATAGAAAAGAACCGTATCTCTGGATTCATTTAGCAGGACTCGCCATTCTTCCCTTGTGGCTAGAGTTGGTCTGGTTAGGACTTGCCGCAGGAAAACCCATTCTTCCGGTGGCAATTGAGTTGATTCTCGTTGCTGTTGCGGGAACTGTTCCCATTGTTCTCATGCAATGGACCCGTCCGTTTGATATTTTTAGTGTTGTCTTGCTGTCTCTGCAACCGGATCAATTAACTCAACAGCAACGGCAAATTTTACAGGTGTTTAAGACGCCCAAGCATCGCATTTTAACTGGATTCGGCGCGATCGCGCTCTTGTTTGCCTTATGGGCCGTTGCTCGCTATGCCCCGCTGGTTGCCCCTGCAACTCCCTTTCCCAATCACTGGATCGGTTTGTTGGCGGCCGCGATCGCGTTTTTGGGCAGCAACCTATTTCTACAAGTTCCCCTCAGTGTCATTGCGGTTTTCCTCACCAGCGGAAACCAGCTGGCAAATTTGACACCCGACTCCCCAGAGCAAATCGCCAGCACCTATTTTGTTCCCGGCTTTCGGGTTAAGCAAATTTTACCGCCCATTGCCGATGAGCAGGAACAGTCTAGTTCTCCCAAATCCTAATAATCGGTTTGATTCCGAGGCTCAGATTCGGCTTTTTCTTGGCCTGAGACCGCATTGGCAGCGCGATCGCAAAGATTTCGGAACTGTTCGCTGATACCGGTTAATCGCTCTTGCCATTCCGGATTCGGTTCCATCCCTTCTGTTGAGCGATGGTAAGCCAATAAAGTGGCTGCCATGGCATAGGCATCAGAAACAGCCAACTTGAACATCCAGACACCGACAATTACGAAAACGCCCAATAAGGTGCGAATGGCCGCAATGGGAATTAGGGCTCCTAAAATAATTGCCGGTATGCCCAAAATGACTAACACAACCGCCATTTCCAGATAATTAATCACCGTGAGCGCCACAGCATTGGCAAGCACCGGTTTCCAAGCCTGAGCATAGAGAATAACGCCATCTTGGGCAACTGCCCAAACATTTTGCTCTCGATATTGATAGGCGCGGCTTAAAATCGCTTCATCAATATAGGTAGTAGCAAACTTGGAAACCCGTTCTACAATGGCATTCAAATTGTCCAGATTGGGAATGGGCAAAATTTGGGTTAATTGCGCAAACGAGCGATTAATTCCTTTAACAATGCCATCAATGATTTCATCAGCAGCAAACATGACACTTGTGTCTCTGAATCGCTGTTGTACTTGTTGCCGACCATATTGAACTTGTGAGCCTTTTGGCGCCTCACCGTAAACAATATATTCCGTCATGACGGCAATGTGAGCCGCCTGTAAAAGATAAAAGAAATATCGTTGCGCCCACTGCACTAACATCCAAGCGCCTCCGAGGGCAATTAAAAAGACAATCACCCCCAACAGACTCAAGGCTTGCCCCAACAGCCAAGCCACTCCCCCTGCTACGGCTAAGTAAACCGCAACGCCTAAGCCCAAAAGAGCATACGTGCCAAGCCGAATCCAAATAAACGGCATAGTTTTGACAATTAGCCCTATAGCTTCCCGTAAATAAAGCTTAACTTCCATTTCCTCTCCTCCTCAGGTTGGATTTTTCCCAAACTAGCTTAAAGTTAACAAATTAATTTCATTTTCTAATGATGATGTTTATTTTTGTATTCCCAGCAGCAGAAATTATCAACCCAGTTAAGCTAGTGTATAAGAAAAAGCTAAAATTCATCATTATTTGGGAGCGATATGGCCGGTACAACCATTAAGGAACAGCAATTTTCCGAAAACCAGGCAAACTGGAAACATTTACGAAGCGCGATCGCTGCCAGTTCTGGATTTAACAGTTGGCAACTGGAAAATGGAATTAAGCAAACTGAATCTGGAGATGACTTAGACGAGCAAGTTCGAACCTATTTGCGGGAAACCTTAGAAACCCTTGCTTATTAAAGGCGATCAGCGACCAGTAACTCCTTTGTAACTGGTTGCTGCTTACTTGCCATGAAAAAAAACGCTATCATCGTCGTAAGGACCAACGACATTTATCAGGAAACAATGGGTTTTCTACAACGTATCTGGCGCTTAATTAAAGCCAACATCAACAGTTTACTGAAAAAGGCAGAAGATCCAGAGAAAATTCTGGAGCAAGCCGTAGAAGACATGCAACAAGACTTGGTGAAATTGCGACAAGCAGTTGCCCAAGCCATTGCTTCCCAAAAGCGCACTGAACGTCAAGCCAATCAAGCTAAAAGTACTGCTGAAGAGTGGAAAAGACGCGCTCAACTTGCCCTGGAAAAAGGCAATGAAGAACTGGCTAGAGAAGCGCTCACCCGCCGTAAAAACTACGAGCAAACGGCTCAAAACCTGGATCAGCAACTGACGCAGCAAAATCAGGTGATTGATAAACTCAAAGCCGATATGCGCAAGTTGGAAAATAAAATTTCCGAGGCGAAAAACAAAAAAGACATGTATATCGCCAGAGCGCGATCGGCAGAAGCTACGCAACGGGTTAACGAGTTTTTGGGGGATGTCAATACTGGCAGTTCCCTGAGCGCCTTTGAACAAATGGAAGAGAAAGTTACCGAAAAGGAAGCCTCAGCAGAAGCTTCGCAAGAATTGGGGCAAGATGATATGGAACAACAATTTGCCGCGCTAGAACAAGGGGCAGATGTAGATTCCGAATTAAACCAAATGAAGCAGCAGCAATCGCAAAGTTCGCGACAAAAAGAGCTTCCTGAGAGTCAACAGGCAGAAGTGGATCAAGAATTGGAACAACTGCGCTCAGAACTCAAACAGTAGGCCATGGAACGAGGATTAATTTGGCTTCCCCTACTGGCACTTTTTATTGGGTTAGCTTGGGCCGGTTGGAATGAATACCAAAAAGTAGAAGCCTATCGCCATTGGGCAGAACAATTCGATCGCGCTAAATATGATGTATATGCTGTCTTAGGGCAAAAAGATGACACCATCACTTGGGGAAAACCCAGCCGCGGTAGCCCTCAATTAGTAGAAAGCTTTTCCATCAATGAAGTTTCCGAGATTCAATTGCAGGTAAACGGGGACTTTGTTTCCCCGCAACAAGCCCCTTCCCAGGGCAAAGTCAATATTCATTTTACCTTGAACAATGGGAAAAACATTGAGATTCCCTTTACCCAAAGTTCCCTCGCTGCCCAGTGGACAGAAAAATTGCAAGAATTAGCTTACCACAATTCCCCAAAATGATATAACCTGTCTGTGGTGTATCGTTTGCGTAAGACATAAGGAGATCGTTGTGGAACAGACATTTATCATGATCAAACCCGATGGTGTACAACGGGGGTTAATTGGAGAAATTATCAAACGCTTGGAACAAAAAGGCTTTAATCTCATTGCCATGAAAACAATGAATGTTTCACGGGAATTAGCGGAAAAACACTATGATGTTCACCGGGATAAGCCCTTTTTTAGCAATTTGGTCGAATTTATTATCTCTGCCCCCGTCGTCGCCATGGTTTGGGAAGGGGAAGGCATTGTGGCAGCTACTAGAAAAATGGTTGGCGAAACCAATCCCCTCAATGCAGAACCGGGAACCATTCGCGGCGACTACGGCATCAGTATTGGGCGCAATTTAATTCATGCCTCTGATGCGGTGGAAACGGCACAACGAGAAATTGCCCTCTGGTTTGAACAAGGAGAACTCACTAGTTGGCAAGGGGCATTGCAAAACTGGATTTACGAATAGGTTAAAAAAATCAATTTATCCTTGATTCATGAGCATTGATGTTTGTTCCCCCCGGAAGTTTGGGGGGATTTTATTATTGGGGATTTAAGAGAAATCGTCCAATTCTGCCGGATAAACGGCAACGGTTTCCATCTGATTGCCTCGCCGCACAGTGAAATTCAATCGTTCACCAACATTGCTATTTTCCACAAGCCGTTGTAGCTGTTGGGCACTGGTAATGCGGGTGCCTTCAATTTTGGTAATGACATCCCCGCGCCGTAACCCGGACTGTTCAGCAGGGGTATTTTGTTGCACTTGCATGACTAAAACCCCTTCTACTTCTGGAATAAGCAATCCAGAGTTCGGATCATTGTTAATCTCTTTGGCTAAATCAGGAGTCAGGGTAACCATGCGGATGCCAATGTAGGGATGAGAAACATTTTTTCCTTCCACTAACCTGGGATAAATGGATTTCGCTTTGTTAACGGGAATTGCAAATCCAATGCCGTTGGCATCAGCGCGAATGGCGGTATTGATTCCAATCACTTCACCGCGATCATTCAGGAGAGGGCCACCTGAATTCCCCGGATTAATGGCAGCATCAGTTTGCAGGAAATCTAAGCGTTTATCGGGAATGCCAACTTTAGCGCTGGGGCGGTTGAGGGTGCTGATAATACCTAAAGTTACGGTATTATCCAATCCTAAGGGATTTCCCACCGCGATCGCCCAGTCTCCCACTCTAACTTCGTCGGAATTGCCAAGCTTGGCAGTGGGTAAATCGTTTCCTTCAATTTTAATCGCCGCTAAATCGGTAACGGAATCAGCGCCTAGCACTTTTCCATTAAAAGTGCGTCCGTCTTTTAAGTTGACACTCACTTGATCCGCTTGTTTCACGACGTGGGCATTAGTAAGAACAATGCCATTGCTATCAACAATAAACCCTGATCCTTGACCTCTTAACCGCCTTTCTCTAGGAACATTTTGGAAAAAGTCATCCCCAAAAAAGCGGCGGAAAAATGGGTCATCGGCGAAGGGATTGGTTTGTGTGACTACCTTTTCCGTATCAATGCGAACCACTGCATCTCCGACTTGTTCAACAGCAAAGCTAACAAACCGGTTGGTTATCGATTGCCGACTAGGCGTCTCTGTTTCGGGCACATTCTGGGCAATCACAGAATCGTTGGGAACAGTATCTGCTTGGGAAGGAAGCACTTGATAAAAGCCTCCTCCCAGCAAAACGCCAAATACTAAAATAAGAAGATAAGTGAAGAATTTACGAACTCTTGCTGACATTAATATTGACTCCTTATGAATTAACGCTGAGCAATAGGGTCATTTAATCGGTTTCTCCTTGGAAAAATTGGTTTAATAAACCGGCAATGAAAGAGAGAATAAAGGAACCAAATAGTGCCGGAAAAAAGCCGCTTACTTCAAAGCCGGGGGTTAAATAGCCGACGATACCAAAGCTAATCGCATTTAATACCAGTAAAAATAACCCTAGGGTGAGAATTGTTAGGGGAAGCGTAAAAATAAATAGGATGGGTTTGACAATCGCATTAACAAATCCGAGAATAGCTGCCCCAATAATAGACGCTGAGACACTATCGACTACAATACCGGGGACAATCTTCGCCGTAATCAATAGCGCGATCGCGGTCGCAATCCAAGTAATCGCAAATTGTGGCATGATGCTATCTCCGTTAGCATACGGTGCAATTTAATTTTACCGGTTCTGTTCATCCTCTGACGAAGGGGAGTGAGTTCCTTCTAAGGCAGACATTGCCGCTTTAATAATGTGGTAATAAGGAGGTTGGGTAACATTAATCGTCTTTAACTGTTGGGAGTCTGTCTTTAATTGACCGTTGCGTTCTCCTCGTGTTACCACCAACAAGTTTCCTTTATCATTTTCAATTCTCAATTCATTGATATCATCTAACAAACAACAGTGATAGGTTCGTCCTTGATATTCATAACTAGTTTGTCTGTAATGGGCAGTTTTCGGCAATCGAATTCCCACTAACTCTAATTCTAAACTAACATTGCCATTCCATTGATTTTCCCGGAGTTTGTAAGCAATATCTACTGTCTTGGGCAACGGGAAATATTCGCCCCAACGCCAAGCAATGGCTGTTTTATTGACAGAATTTCCTTGAACGGTTTGATTTAAGGTTAATTTCAAATGATTTTTCCCAACAATCTGTTGCTCAATAATTTTAACCCCTTCACTTAAAAAAATCGGTTCTTCATTGGCAATTCCCCAAGGTTGTAGGCTATCAATTTGTTGATAAAATTCAGGAGTTAATGCTTCTAAATTCGCTTTGCCATCAATGGGAACTAACGGTTTGAGATGTTGCGGTTCTAACCACTGATAGGCAAACTCACTAAGCCGTTCTTGAAACGCAGAAAGATTGCTTGCTTTTAAACTAAATCCGCCAGCGGCTTTATGTCCTCCAAATTTTTCCAATAAATCCTGACAGTATTCTAGAGAATCAAAGACATTAAATTCGGGAATTCCTCGCGCTGATCCCCGGACAATAGTTTGTTGGTCGTCTTCATACGTCCCAATAAAGACGGGAACTCCAAAGCGATCCACTAATCGAGAGGCAACAATGCCAATGACGCCATGATGCCAATTCGGTTGAACAACAACCATTACGCGATGCTCCTTCCAGGAGCCGGCGAAGCCATCGCGCAGCCAATCAACTTCTCCTGTTTCTAAATAAGCCACTGCTTCTTGTTCAATTTGGGCACATAATTCTTGACGTTTCTGATTGATTTGTTCACATTGCATCGCCCGTTCTAAGGCAATTCCTGTGTCATCTGTTGTTAATAATTCGATGACCGTTTGGGGATCGCTAATGCGCCCAACCGCGTTAATTCTAGGTCCCAAACGAAACCCAATATCATCCGGTTTAACCGCTTTTTGTGCATCATTAACGCCTCCCACTTGCATCAATGCTTGCACTCCTGGAAGATTCGATTGGGGAAGTTGACGCAACCCGCGTTTCAACCAGCGGCGATTAACCCCAACCAAGGGGGCTAAATCCGCAATTGTTCCTAAGGTAAATAACTCTAAAAGTTGGGAGGTTAATCCCTTAATTTTCCCAAATTTTTGCGCCGTGGTTACTGCTAAAATATAAGCCACTCCCACGCCAGCTAAACCGCGATAGGGAGAAATTTCCGGCAATAATTTAGGATTAAGAATAGCATCTGCCGGGGGAACAATTTCGGGAAGATCATGATGATCGGTAATAATTACTTGCAATCCCAATTCCACTGCCCGATAAATGGGATCATAAGCAGCAATGCCATTATCAACGGTTAAAATTAATCCCACACCGTTGCTGGCACATTCTTCCACAATACGCGTATTAATGCCATATCCTTCTCTCATCCGACTCGGAATGAGATAATCAACATCCGCCCCTAAATACCGCAATGTTCGTAATAAAAGGGCAGTACTGGTCATCCCGTCAGCATCATAATCCCCACAAATAATAATGGGATCTTCCTCCTCAATTGCCTGGATAATTAACGCAATGCTTTGATCTAAATCCGAAAATTCTTGTTGAGGGAAAGGTAAGGTTTCCGTTTCCGGATTGACATAAACTTCTGCCTCTTCTGGCGTAATAATCCCGCGGTTAATTAACACTTGTGCCAATAGCGGCGGCAATCCCGTCGCCTCGACTAAAGAATTAATTTGTTCCGGGTTAAATTCATTAAGTTGCCAGCGCTGCGAGGGAAAAAACGCCATCTTATCCTTCGTATTCACTACTTTTCACTTTGCCGCGAAACACCACATATTGATAGATGTTGTAAGCCAACATAATCGGAATTAAAAAGCCGATAAAAGTCAGCATAAACACCAAGGCACTTGGGTCGGCAGCCGCTTCATAAATGGTAATCGATCGCGGGATGATATAAGGAAAGACAATAATTCCTAACCCCACAAATGAGAGTAAAAAAATCAAAATCGTCCAAATAAAAGGGGCCCGCTCTTGTTTTTTATTCAAACTTTGCAACAGTTGCCAAATTAACAGTAACCCGAAAAACGGAATCGCGGCAAAAATGTAAACCAAGGGGGCATCAAATAGGCGCGATCGCGCTTCTTCTAAGAAAATGGGGGTGGTAATGGTAATTAAAACGGCACCGATTAAGGTGGTGATTGCAGCAATTTTGGCGGTGCGATAGTGGGTTTGTTGTAAAGCCCCTTCGGTTTTCATCACTAAGTAAGTTGATCCAATTAAAACATAGCCCTGGATTAAGGTCAGGGTGACTAAGATAGAGGGCAAACTTAACCAATCCCAAATGCCACCCACAAAATGTCCTTCGGCATCAACATTAATGATAGCCCAGGGGGGCAGCGAACATCCAACCCATAAGCAGCCATTTTTGATTGGCAATTTGGGCTGAGGCTAGCTTGCCCCGCAACCACTGAATGACGGTTGCAGCCATGAGTCCGGCTAAGAGGAAGCCGATTCCCACCATAATTCGAAATGAGTAATAAATTAACCCCACCATTCGCGGACGGTTCTGGGGATTCCATTCTTTCAAGCCTCTAACCGGTTCCAAGAGATTCTTTTTAAATTCGAGGATATAGCCTAAGCCATTGGGAATGGAGATTTCCCAGTCGTTGCGTTCGGCTTTAACATTGGGAATCGCCACTAAACTCCAATCCGCCGGTTGTCCACCGGGGGCAGTATCCCACTGGGCTTCCATCGCCGCCATTTTCGTGGGTTGTTGATGATAGACTTGTTCGCCGCTGAGGTGGCCAATGTAGATTTGCAAGGGGGCAACCGCGATCGCGATCGCTAACACAATCTTGAAAGATCGCGCAAAAAAGGCTTGATACCGTTGATTGCGATTCAAAATATACCAGGCGCTAATCCCGCCAATTACAAATAATGAAGTCTCCAACGTCGCAAAGAACATATGGAGAACACTATTGACCATAAAGGGATTAAAAATGGCTTCAAAATAATCGGTAACCACAAACTTGCCGTCAACTAGTTCCCCACCCGCAAGCGTTTGCAACCAAGAATTAGCAGTCAAAATCCAAAAGGTGGACAAATTGGCGCCAAAGGCCACCATAATGGTTCCGATATAGTGCATCACCGGGGGAACCCGTCCCCAACCAAACAGCATAATGCCTAGAAAATCGGCTTCTAGCATAAACGCCATAGATGCTTCAAAGCCGAGAATACTGCCAAAGAAGTCTCCCACTGCTTCCGAAAATGGGGCCCAATTCGTCCCAAACTGAAATTCTATAGGAAGCCCGCTGGCCACACCAATTCCAAAATTCAACACATATAACTTTGACCAGAAACGAGCATGATAGTAATAGTCGGGGTTACGGGTTTTTAACCACATCCCTTCTACTACGACCAAATAAATCGACATGCCTGTGGTTAAGACCGGCCAAAGCATGTGGAAAATGGCAGTCAGAGCAAATTGCATCCGTGATAATGAAACTGAGTCTGATAGAAAATCCATTCTTCCTCCCGAAAAAAACCGTGAAACACTGTTACATAATAACCATTGAATACGCTAATGTAATGAGAGCTTCAAACAACTATTTTCAAATCACTGGAATTTGTTTAAAATCTAGGTTTGAAATTCAAGGCACTTTTTCTAATTAGAGTCTCATCATGGAAATTGCTCATTGGTCTGACAAATACGAAACCGGTTTTCCCATTATTGATAAACAACACCAAAAAATGTTTGCGCTGGTCAATCAACTTAACCAAGCAATGGTAGAACAAGCAGACCAAACTACCCTGAAACAGTTGCTGCGAGAATTGCTCAACGATACCATTGAGCACTTTACCCTAGAAGAAGATTTGATGAAGGAGCATGATTATCCCTCCTACGAGCAACATAAACAGATTCACGATCGCTTAACCCATAAAGTGAGGAAAGTCCTTCACTGTCTTGAATCGAATGAAGACCCGACCTTAATCAACAGTGAGCTATCCCACTTTCTCCATCAGTGGCTAGTGCATCATATTCAAGGACAAGACCGCAAGATGATTCAGTTTTTCCGAGAACGGAATATTGGGGAAGCCCATGCCCTAGAAAACTTACAAACTAGGTCGTTGCAAATAGCCAATCAAGAATAACAAATCATTAGATATGACTGCCTTTATTTTTGATGTTGATGGCACCTTAGCTAACACGGAACACGATGGCCATCGGGTGGCATTTAACCGTGCCTTTGCCGAGGCAGGCTTAGACTGGTATTGGTCGGAATCGCTTTATGGTGAACTGCTAGCGATTTCTGGCGGTAAAGAACGCATTCGCCACTACATGACCCATTATCTAGCGAACCAAGACTTGGAAAAAAATCAAAAAGACTTTATTCAACAGTTACACCAGCAAAAGAGCAATCATTACCGTCAACTGTTACAAGAAGGCAATATTCCCCTACGATCAGGGGTGAAACGTCTTCTCAATGAAGCTCGCGATCATGGCATTCCTTTGGCAGTTGCGACCACAAGTTCTCTAGAAAACACAATCGCGCTTTTAGAAACCCACCTTAATCCTAATGATTACTTTAAACTGATTGCTGCCGGCGATATCGTGGCTAACAAAAAGCCTGCTCCTGATATTTATCATTATGTCTTAGACCAAATGCAGTTGCCTCCTGAAACAGCTTTAGCGTTTGAAGACTCGCAACATGGTGTGGCGGCAGCAACACAAGCCGGTTTAAAAACAGTTGTCACCTTTAATAACTATACCCATCATCAAGATTTTTCTGAAGCAAAATTGGTCTTGAATCATTTAGGCGAACCCAATCAGCCTTTTACAGTGTATCGGGATGATTATGCCTTTGAACATACCTACTTTGATGTTGCTTTAGGCAAAAAGTTAATACAAGTTTAAGCAAAGCTTTAGAAATTGCTGTAGGTTGGGGAAAAAGACTTTAAATTCCAACATGATTGAAATTCAAGAAAAAACCATTGCGATCAATGACCAACAATGGTTTTATCGTTATGCCCTTCCTCGCAATAAAACGGAAAATATCCCCGTGGTGTTATTGCATGGCCTCCTTGCCCATAGTTATTCCTGGGGGAGACTGTTGCAAGATATGGCAGAAAGCGGCTTTACTGCTTATGCCCCGGATTGGTTGGGAGAGGGGGCTTCCGCTAAACCCTCACCCCGTGACTTTTCCTACACGCCAGCGGCTTATCTTGCACAATTAGAGGAACTATTAACAGCTTTAGATATTTCTCAGTTTCATTTAGTGGTTCAAGGCTTTTTAGGATCAGTGGGATTGCAATATGCCTTTCGCCATCCGGAACAAATTGAGCGCTTGGCAGTATTAAATACCCCATTATCTTCTGCCGCCCGTCTTCCTTGGCTGATGCGTCAATGGGGATTTCCCCTAATGGGAGAGATGTTAACCCAAGATCCCTTACTCGTCGATCGCGCTTTGGAAAGAGGCAGCGGCTACCTCATCTCAGATAAGGAATTAGGAAGGTATCGACAACCGTTTTTAAAAGACTCCAAAGCTGGACGTTCTCTCCTGGCAACCATTAAAAACCTTAATTTTCGCCAAGCCATGGAAGAAATCGAACAAGGTTGGCAAAGTTGGGAAAAACCCACAAAAATCATTTGGGGCATGGGTGATCCTTGGCTATCCTCAGAAGTGCCCGAAACCATAGCAAAAGAAAATCGCAACATTCGTTTGGCAAAACTGGAACAAGCCAAACATTATCCGCAACAACATTGGTCGGATGAAATTAGTCCCATTCTACTAACGTTTCTACGGCAACAAATCATTTAAATCATTCAGGAGAAGACACGGGAGTTGGTATCCTAATTTTATAGAAACTTAGATCAAGGTTTAACAAGTAATTATCATGGCAATAAAACACTCTATTATATCCCTTTTGCTTGCTTTAGCGACAACCGTGCTTGTCAGTTGCGGCGGCGCCAATGAAAGTACTCCTCCTCCCACTTATAGCAGTGAACAAATTGAAGAAATTGAACAGTTTGCAACTCCGGTTAAACAAGCCCGGAAACGCCTAACAGAACTGGAATCCCTTTTGAAAGACAAAAGGTGGTCAGATGCCAGCAGTTTAATCCATGGCCCCTTGGGAGGATTACGGCGAGAAATGAGTTATGTCACTCGCAACTTACTGCCACAAGACCAAGAACAGGCGCAAGATTATGCTAAAGAATTATTTCAAGATTTAGAAGAACTAGATGCTGCCATTGATAATGAGTCTTATTCTCAAGCTTTACAAAGCTACGATCGCGCCCTTAGTGATTTTGACAACTACCTGGGATTGCTTCCAGAACCAGAATCAGAACCAAGTAAAACCACATGAAACAGGTAGTCATTATTGGCGGTGGCATTGTTGGTGCCACCATCGCCTACGAACTTAGCCAAAATTCCCAGCTTTCGATCACCCTAATTGATCGAGAGGCACCGGCTCAAGCCTCAACCGGAGCAGCGTTGGGACTGTTAATGGGAATTATTAGCCAAAAAAACAAAGGACGCGACTGGCAACTGCGAGAAGCCAGTATGCGCCGCTATCCTCAATTGCTGGCAGAAATTACCCAGCAAACCGGCGATCAGATTCCCCAAGTCCAAGGATTGCTGCATCTTTGCTTTTCCCAACAAGAAAAGGACCAAGCAGAAAAATTAGCCGCTTTGCGCTGTTCTCAAGGCTGGAACTTAGAAATTTGGGAGGTTCCGCAACTTCAAACTCATTGTCCCTATATTGAAACCGCCAATTTAACGGGAGCGATTTACTCTCCCCAAGATTTTCAAGTTCACCCCAAAGCTTTGACCAATACCCTCATTAAGGCTTCTCAACAAAATGGCGCGAGTTGCCGCTGGGGAGTGGAAGCTACCAACGTTTCGGCTAATGGCAATCGCAATGGCCGCCATTGTCGCATCCTCCATACCAACCAAGGCGACTGGGAAACCGATTACTTAATTGTGGCTGCGGGGCTGGGATCATTTCCCCTAACTCGTCAACTGCAACATCCCCTTACCTTGTCTCCGGTTTTAGGGCAAGCGATGCGCGTTCGCTTAGACAAAAATTTAAAAACAAGTGAATTTCAGCCCGTGGTAACTGGGGATGATATCCATGTTATTCCCCTTGGAAACGGTGAATATTGGGTGGGTGCGACTGTTGAATTTCCCGATGAACAAGGGAATGTCAAAGCAGAGAAACATTTATTGGACGGCGTTTGGGAGAAAGCCATTGCTTTTTGTCCTCCTTTGGCACAAGGAGAAATTGTCGAAACTTGGTCTGGAAAACGACCGCGCCCAGAGGGACAAGCTGCCCCAGTGATTGAATATCTAGAAGGCTATGATAACGTGATTTTGGCAACAGGACACTATCGCAATGGGGTCTTGCTGGCGCCCGGCACGGCAGAAGCGGTCAAACAGTTAATGTCTCATTAGTATTTGAGATTTAGGAAGATGAATCAGCTAAGTTAGGGATAAAACGCGAGTTTCGGCAAACCAACTGTTTCTTCCCACCCCAACATTAAATTCATACACTGCACAGCTTGGGCTGCTTGTCCTTTCATTAAATTATCGATGGCGGACATCACAATCACGCGATCGGTTCTGGGATCGACTTCCACGCCGATGTAACAGAGATTAGTGCCTGTCGTCCACTTGGTTTGCGGATAAACCCCATTGGGCACAATTTTGACAAAATCCGAAGAGCGATAAAAGGCATTATAAATGGTCAGCAAATCATCCCGGACTAACCCCGGATCGCGCAGATTGGCATAGACAGTACTTAACATGCCGCGCACCATGGGCACTAAATGCGGCGTAAATTGAACGCGAATATCTACCCCAGCTAAGTGACTGCAAATTTGTTCGATTTCCGGGGTGTGGCGATGCCCGGCAACGCCATAAGCACTCAGTGTATTATCGGCTTCTGCTAGCAGTAAATTGACTTTACTTTTGCGTCCCCCGCCAGAGGTTCCCGACTTGGCATCAATGATGACGGTTTCGGGCAGAATTAACCCCTGTTTCAGCAAGGGCGCGATCGCGAGTAAACTTGCAGTGGGATAACACCCAGGACACCCGACTAACGTCGCAGTTTTTACCTGTTCGCGATACAATTCGGGCAGTCCGTACACTGCCGTCGCCATCGTCTCTTCATCGTCTCGTTCCACGTTATAGGCAGCGGTATAACTCTTAATGTCATTAAACCGATAATCGGCAGATAAATCCAGGACTTGACATCCTTTTTCCAACAATTGCGGTGCCAGTTTATAACCTACACCATTGGGAAGAGAGAGAAAAACCACCTGACAGCGTTCCGCGATCGTTTCAACATCAATGGGTTCGATGGTATGGTGAAAACGATGGCCTAAATAAGGATAAAGTTCAGCAAATTTTTTTCCAGCGCTTTGATTGCCACCCAAATAGGCAATTTCAATTTGGGGATGTTCTAATAGTAAACGCACTAATTGTACGCCGCCATATCCAGAAGCTCCAACAATGCCAACAGTAATTTTTTCTGAAGCATCCATAATCGAGTAAGAGTCCTAAATTAATACCAATACTGCTTTAAATATTGGCTGCATTTTAGCAGTCAGGGAAGGCTTTGTGCGTTTTTCTTTCTCTGTGCTCGTGCTAAGACAAATCAAATTGGATACCTCATATTCTATCTTAAATGGCGCGAGAGGATGCTCGTAGCGCTCCGCTCCACTATAGCCGAAGGCTTAGTGGTGAGACAAGGCTTTTAAAGGTCGGAGGTTTCCTCCGACCCCAGCCCCTCATGAATCACGCCCAACCAACAAACGTCCGTTAGGACATCCTTATTTTGATTAAAATGTGATATAATTGACAGAAGCGGTAAGGCGCGTCAGAGATTACAGGGACTGACTTCCCCAAGAGAGCACCTCGCAAAAAATATCACCCTCGAAAATGTAATGGTGACGGGTCTCGACCAACTTAAAGCTGTGAAGAGCAAAGTCATTTCGATAAATAAGAATTCAAATCCTTCAGCGGTCGGGCAGACCGTAGAAG
>PXPI01000124.1 GCA_003021905.1 Cyanobacteria bacterium SW_9_44_58
ATTACAGAGGCGATGCTAAAAGTAACTAATCAAGATATTCGGAATTGGTTTACTCACTGTTGTTACTGTACCTCATGAATTCGAGAATTGCTATATTTTTGGTATTAAAATGACAAAAAATAGAAAATTGAGTTGTTTTTCCAGTACTTTCAATTGTTCCGCCGACATCTAAAAGTCGCCAATTATAGCCGTAAAACCCTTCTTAACACTTTGCTCCAGTCTTGAGAGGACGGAGATAAGGCGAGTTTACTGAAAGACCCAATCATTTGAAGTTAACATACTTTCCATGTAATAAACAATAAAGATGGATTATCACCGTAAGAGTCGCTACACTACAAGATAGGTTTTATTCAATGCGATCTTAATAATCATGAGTGTAGTAAGCCAAGTTATTCTAAAAGCCGACGACGAATTGCGTTATCCCACCAGCGGGGAACTTAAAGGAATTGAAGAGTTCCTAAAAACTGGAGAACAACGGATGCGAATCGCCCAAACTTTAGCAGAAAGCGAAAAGAAAATTGTTGACCAAGCCAGCAAGGAACTTTGGAAGCTCCATCCTGAGTATATCGCTCCTGGCGGAAATGCTTTCGGTTCCCGAGAACGCAACCTTTGTCTGCGCGATTATGGTTGGTACTTGCGTCTCATTACTTATGGCATTGTTGCTGGGGATAAACAACCCATTGAAAATATTGGTTTAGTGGGAGTACGGGAAATGTATAATGCCCTTGATGTTCCTGTTCCCGGCATGGCAGATGCCATTTGCTGCCTCAAAGATGCTTCTCTTGGAGTTCTGAGCGCAGAAGACGCGAAACAGGCCGCCCCCTACTTCGATTACATTATTCAAGCGATGTTGTAATCGTAAGCTATATCCTTCTGCGGTCGGGCAGCTCGTGGAAGTCAAATGAAAATGCTTGTGGATTCGGTCTGACGGGGGTAGTTTCATTCTTGGGAACTGCCTAGTTAAGAGGAAAAGAGGCGAGACCCCGCGCCGCCGAAAGGCGCAAGGGAATGCTCGCCGATGAAGCAAGAATCTCCCGCTATACCGAAGGTTAGTGGGAGAGTGTCAATAAAAGCGACCAGCAGGTTTGTCAGTGGATGAAAGGTGAGGAGGTGGCAGGGTGACCCCATCATCATTGGCGTTTCTTTCCATCTCCTCATTTTTGCCGCTGTGCTACCCTAAAAGCCTAATCAGCTCTATTTCCTAGGAAGATGCGTCAATTTCCTTGGGTTTCTTTTTTAATACTCCTGCTAGCTTGTGCCAATTTTGGCTGGATATTATCGAGTTATACTTCGACAAATGCCCAATTCATGTTTGGCTGGATCAAAAATTTGAATTCTGAATTGCTGACATGGATGATCGCTGGCAGTTTATTATTGTTAATGGATATGGGGCTAACAGCGCCTGTTACTTTAATTGAAGTGTTTTTTGGCAGTTGGTTAACGTCAGATAAACGGGCGTTTCTCACGGTTTTAGTTTTAGCATTTGGGGTTGCTGTTGCCCTGACATGGATTTATCTTTTTGGCCGCATACTGGTTTTACTTGCTGCGGGAACCTTGTTTCGCCTAGATTTACAACGGGCTAAATTCAAACGTTGGCAGGCATTAACGATTCTTTTATTTACTTGTATGATTGGCTATGCCATTGGCATTTTGAGCCATGAAAGCTTTGGGTGAATGCTCAACCAAGCAACGGGTTATTGGTTCTGAGATGCGATTTTTCTATCTACCCATTGCTTAGCAATCTGAATGGCTTTACTGCGACTATTGACAGCAGGCGTTGCAATTGCCCAACCGTAATGATGTCCTACCCAAGCGGCATAAGTGATTGCTTCTCCTTCTTCTTTGTCATCGATATCAATTTCTATATCAAAACCGCGATAGGTAAAAGAAAAAATTTTTTTCGGGTAATCCGGGTCAATAATAATTGTCATCATTAATTCGGGGTGGAAAGCCCTATTTTTTGGAACATCAAAAATTTCTGTAGGGTGCACTGTTAATACACCCTACTTCCAAATCGATTCAATTGCCTACTGGTGAAGAAGTGCCATTTGCCACTTACATCAACAATACCTTAAGACAACTAGGCTTTGGCAAAATTGTCAGCAGCAAATTCCCAATTCACCAACTGATCTAAAAAGGCATCTACATAAGTTCCGCGCTGATTTTGATAGTCTAAATAATAGGCGTGCTCCCACACATCAATAGTTAGCAATGGGGTTTGTCCTTTGGTCAGCGGATTATCAGCATTTAAAGTTTTCGTGGTTTTGAGGGTATTTCCATCTAAAACCAGCCAAGCCCAACCGCTGCCAAATTGACCAGTGGCCGCTGCTTTGAAAGCTTCTCGAAATTGTTCAAAACTGCCGAAATCAGACGCAATTTTTTGGGCTAACTCTCCTGTGGGTTGCCCCCCACCATTGGGTTTCATCGAGTTCCAATAGAAGGTATGATTCCAAGCTTGGGCGCCTGGATTAAAAATGCCTGTTTTGCTTTCATCGCCAGCAACGGCTTTAATAACATCTTCAATGGGTTTACTATCTAACTCTGTTCCTTCCACTGCGGCGTTGTATTTTTTAACATAACTTGCATGGTGTTTATCATGATGGAATTCCAGGGTTGTTTTAGAAATAGCAGGTTCTAAAGCTGTGTAATCGTACGGTAAAGGGGGTAGTTCGTATCCCATAGTGTTCTTCCTCGTTAAGACGACATTGCCTTTTGAAAACGATGATAAGCGACAAATTTTACAAACGTAATCCCTAACCCCGGTAGGGGGAAATTAATCGGCATTGAATATCGGTTCAAGCGTTATGCCCAATTCGTGTTTAAGAAAGAGATTGGTTTGATCATTGCGGCAACAAATTGTATTATTTTATGCCCAGAATTTTTTCTAGACACGATGAGATAAAAATCGGTTTACAATAGAAGCTCATGGGTAATTTAAAATTAATTATTTAAGCATTTAATTATGGAGATTGATATAGAAAGTGTTATTTCTGCGTATGCACAAGGACTATTTTTAATGACAAATGAAGCTGGAAATTTAGGTTGGTATGCCAGTCGGGCTCATGCGATTGTTCCTTTAGATGATCAGTTTCGTTACCCCAAATCTTTGCAGCGTGCTTTGAATCAAAATTGGTTTGAAGTCGCTATTAATCGAGATTTTACAGCGGTTTGCGATGGCTGTGCCAACCGAGAAACGACTTGGATTTCTGATGATTTAAAATCGGTTTATTGGCAGCTTTATCAAGCGGGATGGGCTTACAGTTTTGAAACTTGGCAAGGAGAACAATTAGCCGGCGGGATATTAGGAATTGCTATTAGTGGAGCCTTTATTGGCGAATCGATGTTTTATCGAATTTCTGAAGGGTCAAAAGTGGCATTAGTTAAGTTGGTCGAGCATTTACGGCAACGAGATTTTTTATTATTTGATGCCCAAATGCAAAGTGACCATTTAGCTCGGTTTGGGGCTTATGAAATTAGCGAAAAAGACTATAAAAAATACCTAGAAAAAGCCATTAAAAAGCCCTGTCGCTTCTATTAAAAGCGCGATCGCGCCAGCAAAAATAGCCCCGAAAAACGTATTAATAATATTCACAACTTCATTGGTTAAAAAATTAAATTTTTCCTGCAGGGTTGCCCCAATTAAACTTTCTAAATTTGTGGCAATAAAGGCGGCAACAACACAGCAGACAATTCCGAATCCCGAAATTAAACCGACACTCCAGCCAACGACAGCAATTACTGCTGAAGCCAAGATGCCAGCGAGCGTTCCTTCTAAACTCACTGCCCCTTCTGTACCGGGAGAAACCGGTTTTAAGGAAGTAATTAAAAAGGTGCGTTTGCCGTAGGCTTTCCCCACCTCGCTAGCTGTTGTATCTGATAATTTGGTGCTAAAACTGGCGACATAGCCTAATAATAAAAGTGGGGTAGGAATCCAAGAAAAATCGCTTCCTTGATTTAGGCCAACGCCCAGGGCACAAATGGCGGCAACTAAGGCGGATCCCCAAACATTTTCCGGTCCCCTTGCCCCAGACCGTTTTTCCGCAATTCCAGCCGCTTCTTTTTGGGCGCTGCCAAGGCGGGTAAGCGCTGACCCCACTAAAAAGTAAAACCCAACAATAATATAGCCCTGCCAGCCTAAGGTTCCCCAAATGATTACTCCTAGCAGCCAAGCATTGACAATTCCGGCCGGGGTTAAGAGTTTCTTAGGAACAATGGCAACAATTAATAATAAGATGGTGTTAAGACCGACTCCGATAAGCCAAGGAATTAATACTGGAGGGAGATCATCCATCATTACCCATTTCTCCGCTAAATTTGCCATAATAGTAGGCGATCGCGCCTTCACTTAGCAATAAAACTTGCCATGAACACACCCATTTTTCATCTTGCTATTCCCATTAAAGAGATTGCCCAGGCTAAAGCGTTTTATGAGGACGGGTTAGGCTGTCAAGTGGGCCGAGAAACCGATCGCGCTGTCATTTTCAACTTTTACGGCCATCAATTAGTAGCTCATACGACTCAAGAAGAACTA
The DNA here is from genome assembly GCA_003021905.1 of Cyanobacteria bacterium SW_9_44_58. GTDB lineage: Bacteria > Cyanobacteriota > Cyanobacteriia > Cyanobacteriales > Rubidibacteraceae > Halothece. Next base: position 4,532 of record PXPI01000124.1, read on the forward strand.
ACCCCGCAAAATAGCATTTATCCCCGTCATTTTGGGATGATTTTTTCCACAGAACAAGACTGGGAAGGCTTGTGGCAACGGGCAGCGGCCCGACAACTAAAATTTTACCAATCCGCAAAACATCGGTTTCCTGGGGAACTAACCGAGCATCGAACCTTCTTTTTAGAAGACCCCTTTTATAACCTGCTCGAATTTAAATACTACCGTCACGCCGAAGCCATCTTTGGGGGAGAAAATTTAACTGCAGTGGGAGACAGAGAGTAATCATCAAAAGGAGAAACACGGTGCACCCTTTTCCTAGCCAAACAGTTTATCTCGGAATCGCTTTCAGTACAGTTGTGCCTGCCTTAATTGCCCCAGTTGCCGTAACCCCAGGGCAAGCCCAAGCGACTGAAACAACAATTTATGTGGATCCTCGCGCCGGCAATGATCAAACCGGAACCGGCAGCGAAGATCAACCTTATAAAACCCTGACTCAAGCCCTGGAAGCGGCGTCAGCAGATGCTGCGATTCAACTGGCCCGCGGCACCTATAGTGAGGACACGGGAGAAATGTTCCCAATTGTGGTGAGAAAGCCCGTAGAAATTCGCAGTGTTCCTCGCAATCAAGGATATCGTGTTAAAATCCAAGGTGGCGGTGAATTTAATAGTCCCACCGGTGCCGGTCAAAATGTCGCCATTGCGCTGCTCGCAGATGCTACTTTAACAGGGGTAACTGTTACTAATATGCGCGATCGCGGTCACGGCGTTTGGATTGAAGGGGCCAATCCCACAGTAACAAAAAATACCTTTACCCGGAATGATAGTACCGGGGTCTCGGTTAATGGCACTGGCCAACCCCAAATTACCAATAATTACTTTTACAACAACGTTGGCAATGGGATGGTCATTTATGGACAAACGCAACCCTTAGTTAAAAATAATACCTTTGACCGCACTGGTTTTGGCATCAGCGTTACCGAACAAGCAATGCCTCAAATTATTGGCAATGAACTGAAAGACAATCGCATTGGAATTATTGTAGAAGAACGCGCCCAACCGGTGTTAAGAGATAATCTCATTGAACTGTCGCGAGAAGATGGCTTTGTCGCCATTTCCAATTCTCGTCCCAACTTAGGAACTGCCAATCAACCCGGCGGCAATATCTTCCGTCGCAATCGCGGAAACGCTATTAAAAATCTCACGAAAAATTATGTCATTCCAGCCAATGGCAATCAAATTGCTGGCAACACCCAAGGAAAAATTGATCGCAACGCTACAGCAGCGGCACAAACGACTCCCGTTCCCCTCAACTCAAATTTACGGCCTCTATCAGAAAATTCCGACCAAACCAATTTATCGGCAAATTCCAATAATCGGTCTTCAAGGCAAGAACAAGTTTGGACCGCCCCCGATGATAAGTCTAGACGTCTTCCACCCCTTCAAAATTCTCAAACTGAGACTCCTGCTGCTGATCGGAAAAAATTAACTCTACCTCCTCCCAATCCCAATGACGCCAATTCACAATCGACAGCCGGCAATTCCTCTCCTAAGACTAGTCCTAACAGCAATCGTCCCCAACTTCAAGACTTACTGGTTTTAGAACCCAATGTTTCCCCGAGCAATCCTCCTTCGCAACGCAACCCCAATGCCTTGCCGGTCCCCAATGGCAACATCCCCTCCGGCCAGCCTTTTTCTAGCAGCGCTTCTCCCGAACAACGAGCAGCAGCGGTTGGCGGTAAATATCGCGTCATTGTGAAAATTAGCAACGCTAGCGATAAAAGCAAAGTGAAAGATATTGTTCCCGAAGCCTTCACCAGTCGTTACCAAGGGCGGACAGTCATGCAAGTGGGGATTTTCCGAAGTCAAGCCAATGCCCGGGAGATTCGCCAACGTTTGGAACAAGCGGACTTACAAGTGGAAGTGATTCGGTTGTAAGTTTTTTGTAATTACATAAAAGATTAGTTATTCACTGGAAACTTCATGATCGGGCACAATTGTCTCCACATCCCGTAAAACGGGAAAGAAATACCCACAAAGCCCCACTGCGCTTCCCAATAGTGAAAACAAAGTATATTGCACCGCCATCCCTGACCCCTCACCCGTGCCAAATCCCCCACCCAACATCCCTGCAAGTATTCCACTG
>PXPI01000125.1 GCA_003021905.1 Cyanobacteria bacterium SW_9_44_58
TACCAAATCAGGGCTTGCAGGGGCTATTCAACTATTTAGGACAGCGCTGGAACTGTCAATCTCCCGTTATACCCGAAGGGTTAGCGGGAGTCGTTGAATGTTACCTAGTTTATTAAGTTAGTTTTTCTCCGTTTGAATGCGCCCAATGGTGCGATTGTCTTTGGTAAAGGTTTGTTTGGCCACGCGCTGAATATCATCAGGGGTAACCGCCGCGATCGCTTCCAATTCGGTAAATAAATTTTTCCAACTGCCGGTTTTGGCATCATATTCGGCTAATCGCCTAGCCATTCCTTGATTGGAGTCCAAACTTCGCAATAAACTGGCTTGCATTTGCGTTTTCACCCGATCTAATTCTTGGGAAGAAACCGGTTCGGTTTTAAGTTTTTCAATCTCTAAGGTGAGTGCCTCCGATACGTTTTCCAGGCTATGATTGGGAGCCGTTAAGGCATAAAATAAGACTAAATTGGGAAATTTATCTCCTGGAAAACTGCTGAATCCTTTGGCAGATAATGCCACTTGTTTGTCTTGGACTAATGATTGATATAAGCGGGAGGTTCGCCCCTTGCTTAACAAATTGGCAATGACTTCATACACGACATGATCGTCATCGGTAATGGCAGGACGATGATAGCCTTCAAAGTACCACGGTTCGGAATTGAGCTTTAAATTCACCTCGCGGGTTTCGGTTTGCGGCGGTTCCGTTGCCGTTACTTGCGGCGGTTTTTCTTCACTGGGAAAACGACCGAAATACACCTCCGCCAATTCTTTTACCTGTTCGGGATCAATATCCCCCACAATCGCCATGGTTAACTCTTGCGGCACATAATAGGTTTCAAAAAAGCTGCGAATATCGCGACGGGTTAAATTGCGAATATCGTCTTCATAGCCGATGACAGGCCGTTGATAGGGATGTTCCGTGAAGGCTGTTTCTAAAAATTCCTCTACCATTTTTCCCACAGGGGAATTTTCGGTGCGCAGCCGCCTTTCTTCTAAAATGACTTGCTTTTCTTTATAAAATTCTCGGAAAACCGGATCTAAAAAGCGTTCCGATTCTAACGACATCCACAGTTCCAATTTATTAGCCGGGAAACTGTAAAAATACACCGTATAATCGGCAGAGGTCGCTGCATTTAATCCTACGCCGCCTTCGGTTTGAACAATTTTTCCATATTCATTTTGAACAACATATTGCGAGGCTTTTTCCTGCAGTTTCGAAAATTTTTCCTGCAGTTGTTTAATCTTTTGTTGATTGCCCTTTTTTTGGGCTTTTTGTAGTTGTCGATAAACTTGATCCAACTGCTCAATTACTTCTTTTTCTTTCTCATAATTGGTCGTGCCAATTTTACTGGTTCCCTTAAAGGCCAGATGTTCTAAAAAGTGGGCGGTTCCGGTTTTGCCTTTTTCTTCGTTGGCGCCTCCCACATCGGCATAAGTAACAAACGAAATGACGGGGGCTTCTTTCTCAGGAAGGATGATAAATTTCATCCCATTGTCGAGTTGGTATTCGCTGATGCGGTTTTTAACTTGTTCTAAATAGGGTTGAATTTTGGCAGGATCAGAAACTGCTTGGGCGGGTGAGAGCCCGTTGCCCCCCCAAAATAAAAAACTGATCGCGATGGCAATGATTAGTCTGAACACAGTTTTCCTCAATAATTTAATTGTGCCGAGCAAGTAAGTTGCTATAGGATTAAGTTGACGCAAAGGTCTGTTACACTTGATTCAAAATCCAGTTACCCTATCAATGATAAGCTACGGATAACAGTGTTATGCAAGCATTCCGTCAAAAAACCGACTATTATTCCCAGAAATCTTCTTCCGAGGAAAATGTGCGCGATCGCGTCTTAAAAACCGCGCAACGTCTCTTTGCCAATCGCGGGTATGATGCAACCACTACCAAAGATTTAGCCACCGAAGCTGGAATTGCGGAAGGAACCCTATTCCGGCATTTTGAAAATAAAAAAGCCATTTTAGTGGAAGTGGCCACAGAAGGTTGGGTGGAGATTTTAACCGATTTATTGACGGAATTAAGTGAAATGGGCAGCTATAAAGCCGTGGCGCAAGTAATGAAGCGGCGGATGTTCCGGCTGCAGGAAAATGGTGAACTCTTGCGAGTCTGTTTCTTTGAAGCCCAATTTCATCCCGAATTAAGAGAACGCATCCAGTCGGAAGTCATTTCCAAAATGACCGATGTTACGGAAGCTTTCTTTGAAACAGCTATGGAACGAGGCGTTTATCGGCGAATGAATCCCCGCGTGGTTGCCCAAGTCTTTTTAGGCATGTTTACCATTGCCGGCTTCTCCAGCGATACGATTATTGAATCCGATGCCCCGCCTCATGCAATGAAAGAGATGGCAGAAGGCATTGCTGATATTTTTCTCAATGGCGTCTTAGCGGAACCGGAACACACTAGCTGCGAAGCTTAAAACCAGCCTCAATTGTTATCAAACGTTGCTCCCTCTAAGTTACAGTCATTGAGATTTGTTTGAGTTAGATTCGCCCCTTGTAAATTGGCCCCTTGTAAGTTGGCACCGCTGAGGTTCGCTAAGGCTAAACTGGCGCGGTGGAAATCGGCTTTTTTGAGATTCGCATTGCTTAAATAAGCCCCTGATAAGTCGGCGCCGCTTAATTTGGCCGCTTGCAAATTTCCCTCGGAAATATCAATATCGGTCAAATCAGCTCCTCGTAAATTCACCCGAGACCAATTGGCCTCACTAAAGTCTAAGCCTCTGAGGGTCGTTCCTCGCAAGTTTGCCCCAGCAAAATCTAAACGGGGATTGAGCTCAGCCATTCGGCACAGTTCCAGAAACTCATCGCTAGAGGCGGTTTTAATGGTTTCCAGTATCCTAAGCAAAGCGGAAGTGTCGCCTTCGCTAGGAGAAGCACCCTTGTGCTGAGAGGGATGGTTTGATAGCCAAATTAGCGGAGACGGGAGATAGTTTTCCAGGAGAAACAGGGCAAGTTTGCGATGAAGAACCGCCTGTTTATTCGGGCGCAAATCATGTCGCCATAAGCCTTCCACGTCTGTGATCAGAATATCGGATTTTCCCACTGTCAATTTGGCTTCCACCGACCAATTATCGGAACTTGTTTTGATTGTTCCCAGGGGAATCGCTTCGGCATTGGCTTTGATAACATCTAACCCTGCGGAAAGACTGAATTTCCAAGTGGGATGATCCAGGGTGGGAAATTTGGTTACTGGGAGATAATGAGCAATGTCTTGAGAAAAGTTAGTCAAATCAGCCTTTTGCAAGTTTAATTTAAAAGTGCCTCCAGTAAAGCCGTATTTGACGCTTCCTTCAGATAGGGAAAATGCTCCTTCCCGAAATTGCACCCCCAGGGCAAGATTGATTTGTTGATCGCAAACGGGTGTGGCAATTAAAGTTAGCGCGATCGCGTCCGTTGACTGCGTTAAGCGTATGGGGTCTGTCATTGATCATCAATCAACTATTCGTTTCTATCCTTGTTGATGCTATCAAATCCAGGACAAAAGGGGGGAACAAAAAAACAGCACCCTCTTAGAGAGAGTGCTGCGGTGCAGGAAGCGAAAGCAACCAAGACTTAGGCCAGAGTTGCCATTTTCACTTCATTTTCATTAAGCATCCGTTGCAATTGTTCAGCATCAACAGTTTCACGCTCAATGAGGTCTTGTGCCAATTCATCCAAGATATGGCGATTGGACTCTAAAACATCTTTGCCGCGACGATAGGCTTGTTCCACTAAGTTGCGGACTTCCTCGTCAATGGCAGCTGCTGTTTCATCGGAATAATCGCGTTCTGAGGCAATATCCCGTCCCATAAAGGGATTGCTATTTTGCCGGCCTAAAGCCACCGGCCCCAGCCGATCGCTCATGCCTAAGCTAGTAACCATTTGCCGGGCAACGCGGGTAACTTGCTGTAAGTCATTGGAAGCCCCGGTGGTAACTTCTTCATCGCCGAAGACAATTTCTTCGGCAAGGCGGCCGCCTAAGGCAACTGCCATCTGATTTTGCAAGTAAGACCGGGAATAGAGTCCCGAATCCAACCGTTCTTCACTGGGGGTAAACCAGGTTAAACCGCCAGCCGCGCCCCGGGGAATAATGCTAATTTTCTGCACTGGGTCATAATCGGGCATTAACGCCCCAACTAAGGCGTGGCCGGCTTCGTGATAAGCCACCAATGCCTTGCGTTTTTCGCTCATGACACGGTCCTTCTTCTCAGGACCGGCAAGAACGCGATCGATGGCATCATTGACCTCATCCATGGAAATTTCGGTTAAATTCCGACGCGCGGCTAAAATGGCAGCCTCATTGAGCAAGTTTTCCAAGTCAGCCCCAGTAAAGCCAGGGGTGCGACGGGCAATTTTTTCCAGATCAACATCTTTGGATAAGGTCTTGCCGCGAGCGTGGACTTGCATGATTTCCAAACGTCCTTGATAGTCAGGCCGATCAATAACAATTTGACGGTCAAAGCGACCCGGACGCATTAACGCTTGGTCTAACACGTCAGGACGGTTGGTGGCAGCAATAACGATAATGCCGGTGTTGGTTTCAAACCCATCCATTTCAGTTAATAACTGGTTCAGGGTTTGTTCCCGTTCATCATTGCCGCCGCCTAAGCCAGCGCCACGCTGACGCCCTACGGCATCGATTTCGTCAATAAAGATGATACAAGGGGCATTGGATTTGGCTTGTTCAAATAGATCGCGGACCCGAGATGCACCAACGCCAACGAACATTTCCACAAATTCGGAACCGGAAATCGAGAAGAAGGGAACACCCGCTTCTCCGGCAACGGCTCGCGCTAAGAGGGTTTTACCGGTTCCCGGCGGACCCACCAGTAAAGCGCCTTTGGGGATTTTGGCTCCCACATCGGTAAAGCGCTCAGCATTTTTCAGAAAGTCCACCAATTCTGTCAATTCCAATTTGGCTTGTTCAATGCCGGCTACATCATTAAAGGCAACATTGGTTTGCGGTTCCATTTGCACTTTGGCTTTGGATTTACCAAAGTTCATTGCTTGGGAGCCAGGGCCACCTTGAGCACGACGCAGTAAGAAGAACAAGCCCACTAAGAGCAGAATTGGGAAGAACAGGCTGCTGAGAGCGCGGAATAAGAAGCCGTCTTCATTTTCAGGCTGGACGGAAATATCGACATTGTTTTCAGCCAGGATGTCGATTAATTGCGGATCATCAGGCAGGTTAACATTAATTTGCCGCCCATCTTGAGCAGTGGCAGTGGCTTGAGACCGATCGCTGCTCAGCTTGACGGTTTCCACTTTACCCTGTTCAACGTTATTAATAAATTCGCTATAGCGCCATGTCGCCTGCGTTTCTGGTTCTTGGTCCAAAAAGGCCGTCGCCAGAGCGATGACGACAATTGCAAGCAGCGCATATAGTCCGGCATTACGCCATTTTTTATTATTATTGTTATTCACGCTTAACCTCCGTGATTGAAACTTTTATGGAGTGAGACTATATTTCCTTTTTATGAGGGGGAAGTATGAACACGCCATTCCTTATCTACTTGGTATATTAATTTATGTTAACGTTTTTCATAAGCGGTTGACAGGGGTTGACAATAAACGCAACTTTTTATTAAGTAAACTAGGTATCGGACAAAGAACTTTGCGATTGAATCTTCGATTCGGTGCCAGAAGCGATTAGGCTGCTTCTCGTTCTTCGCAAACGCGTTGCTTGAAATCCGTTTAAAATGCTTTAATTTATTGTGCATCAGCGCCCCAATTTAATATAGGATAGCCCACATGAGCAAGTTTATCCTTAAAACAATGAATCGTTGGTTACCCCCGAAACATCAATGGAATGTTGTAGCAACGCTTCCACTATTATTGCTTGTGTTATCGGGGAGTAACGCGAAATCCCAACCGGTACTGAAATGGGCAGATTTTTATACCATGATTAATCGCGTTTTGATTAATCAGACAGAGGCAGAGAATGAAGATGAATTAGTGCCTGGCGATTTATTGGAAACCGGTTCCAATTCCAGAGCAGATTTAGTATTTAATGAAGGAACCGTGGTTCGAGCTGCTGCCCAAACGGAGTTTCGATTCGAGCACGGGATGAGACGCTTTCAAATTGCCGATGGCACCGCTCTATATATTCTCCGGCCAGGCGGCGGCGGTGCAACCATTGAAACGCCAACAGCACAGGTAAATGTCACGGGCACGACGCTTTGGACTACGTACAATCCAGAAAAACAGTTAACCAAAGTTGGTGTTTTTGCCAGTGAAAAAGGTACAGTCAGAGTTTCCAATGCCCAAGGAGAAGACACAGTCCAACTTCAACCCGGTCAAAAAGTTAATGTTAGGGGCAATGAAGTTGGGGAAGTGAACATGTTTAGCTTGCAAACCTTTTATGAAACCAGCGGCATTGCTGATGGCTTAGAAGAAGGTGATGACTTGGAAAAATATCCCTCGCAAGTGAGAAAAACTTTAAAGACGGCACAGAAAAATGCCTCTTATGCCTTACAACAGCAACAACAGCAATTGAATCAAGAAAACAGCGCGATCGCGCAGAATTCAAATTCCGAACAGGAGCCAGATCTGGTGGGAACAGAGCTTGGTACAATTCAGATTATTGAACGGGAAAATCTGAGCAAGTGAACTACCTCTCTTACAATCTTTGATTTAAGAGAGGCTTCCTACCCAATAGGCGTGCTCTCTCCAACCGAAGAAGTAGAAAGTCTTACCCCAAGGCGATAGGCTATCCCCCGCGTCCCACAGGTTCAAAATAATTTTGATCTCTCTTCCATAAACGCTTATCCGGAAAGCGCGGCAATTGGGGCTATCAGAAAACACTGATAGGTGGCATAAGCGCGTTTTTACTTTTCAACGGCGAAGTTTCGCCTGCCACGACTACGTCTTCATTTTCCGTCATACTTATTACTATACCGCAAATGGGCTGATTCATGAGGGGCTGTGTGCGGAATCGCATTCCGCACCCTGAAAGCCCCGTCTACCGACTAAATTAAAAATTGTAGTCGTAGGATTCTCAGCCCGTTTGCTAAATGTAACGGAGATTGCCAAATGTAGTGTTTTTCTGTTATTTCTCTCGGCAATTGTTTTCGGCGATAACTGCAACCTGCTATCTCAGCAGTCAACTACACTTAATTAGCTTCTATCAAATTTGTGCAAACTCAACGAGATAAGTGATACCTTCTACTGTAACGCGATCGCCGTGGACAAGCTTTCTGCCGCGTCGCGTTTCCACTTCGTCATTAACTAACACCAGCCCATCCCAGATCATTATCTTGGCTTCTCCGCCTGTTTGCGCCAAATCTTGAAATTTTAAAAACTGATCCAGTTTAATGGTGTCGCTCATTTTGAAAAAGTTTTGAATCATTCAGCCAATAGCATAACAAACTTGCTTTTTGCTGGGGATTAAACGTTATAATAAGGTACCTTATTATTGATTGCCGTTTGAGCGCTGCCCATGACGTATAAAGCCATTAATCTTCACAATCGCCCTTATAAAATTATTAGCGCGATCGCGCACAATGACAAGGATATACCGGATTTATTTCGTCAAGCTAAATATGAAAAAATGTCGAAGTCTCCCTATCTATTTTTACGGGGGACGAATCATTTGTTTTGGGAAGACTTTTATAATGATTGGCGATTAAGTTTATTTGGGGGAACAGCAGCGGTACATACGTGGTTGCAAGGGGATGCCCATCTGTATAATTTTGGGGCATTTGCCAACTATTACGACGAAGTGATTTATGGCTTTGATGACTTTGATGACGGCATTGTGGGGGACTATCAATATGATTTGTGGCGGCTGGCAATTAGTTTAGTGCTTGATTGTCGAGAAAATGGCAATTTTAAGTCAAAAGAAATTAGTAAAGCGGTAACAAAATTAGGAAAAGCTTATCTAAAAACGGTTTTTGATGATAATCATAACGCCGCACAACAAGAGATTCATTTTACCCAGGAAAATACCGAAGGAAAGCTGCAAAAATTTCTTAAAAAAGTAGCCGAAAAAGAAAGTCGCAGCAAGATGTTAGAAAAATGGACAACCTTTGATGAAAAAGGAAAACGCGTTTTCAATAAAGAGGCGGAAAAATTGTCTCCTTTAACCACAGAAGAAGTTCAGCAATTACAGAATGCGTTTCCTCAATATCGGCAAACCTTAAGCAACGAAATGCCAGCAGATGATGACCGTTATTTTCACATTAAAGATATGGCAAAACGCTTATGGGCAGGCACTGGATCATTGGGAACGCCCCGTTACTATATTTTAATTGAAGGGGATCCGGTCACAGCCCATGATGACATTATTTTAGATGTGAAACGACAGGAATTTCCCGCAGCTTATGCCCAAATGAACCAAGAGGAACGACAAGCTTATCATCGTGTATTTTCTCATGAAGGGGATCGTCATGCCCAAGCCTTTCGCGCGATCGCGGAACATCCCGATCAATATTTAGGCTGGATGGAACTGCCCGATGGTGTCTATTCGGTTCGCGAACGATCGCCATTTAAAGAAGATTTTCCCACCGATAAACTGGATAAAGATAAAGATTTATATAAACTAGCCCAACAGTGGGGCATAATTCTAGCGACGGAACACAAACGGGGGGGATATGCCCTCAATGGCAATCATGGATTTAGCCAAGCCCTCAAAGAAAGAGTTGCTGAGAGAGAGAAAACCTTTATGGAATTTTTAGTTGATGTTGCCTTTCAATACGCTGATTGTGTTGAACAAGATTATGAAACATTCTTAGCGTATTTTCACCAAAATTTTCAAAATAAAGATTAATAATTTACTTAACGTAAATCAATCATTCTTATTACTTAAGAATATTGAAATAATGTAAATAAAAAATGAGGATTAGTCGGCAAATCAACAACCAATCCTCATCCAATTTTTTTAGCTAGAGATGTTTACTGTCACAAGATCAACCCTTTCTGAATAAGAGACTGCTAAACCACTTCACTATTTTCAGGAATATCAACACCACTGCGATTTTCTGCAAACCCAAATTCCACAAAGTGTTCTAAGCCTGAGCCAAATATTCCCTGTTCTACTGCTTCTGCAACATCAGGATTTTCATTCAAGTAACTCTGAGACTCAAAGAAATCATAACCGGTTCCTTCACGGAGATCCAGCCCTTCCTTAACCCCAAATCGCAAGAAATGTTCGATCGCGCTGTCAAATACACTATTATTGATGGCATTTTCAACATCGTCGTTATTGTCTAAATAAGTCTCTTCTTTAAAGAAGCTTAAGGCTTGGCTAGGGGCACGGCCTTCATCTAGACCAAATCGTAAAAAGTGTTCCAGGCCGCTATTAAAGGTTCCCGTACTCAGGGCATTCTGGACGTCAGAATTATTATTGACATAATATTGTTCATTGTAAAATTCATAGCCTGTGCCGCCTTTAGCAATACGTTCTTGAACCTCATTTCGGTTAAGACCAAAGCTTAAAAAGTGGTCTAACCCGCTCTCAAATGTTCCTGCATTGACAGCTTCTTCCACATCGGAATTATTGCTCAAGTAGCCGTCTTCCGAGAAAAAAGTTAAGGATTGGGTAGGTGCCCGACCTTCACTTAAACCGAACTCTAAGAAGTGAGCTAAACCGCTATTGAACGTTCCCGCTCCTACAGCATTGGCTACGTCGGGATTGTTATTTAAATAAAATTCGTTGTCTAAGAAACTGCTAGGTTCAATCGGTTCTAATGAGGCTTCATCGTTATCCGCGATCGCGCCGGAAACTTCTGCTGTTTCTCCTAGACGGATTCCTTCACTGGGGTTAGAAATGGCAAATGTGGCAGTTTCATTTCCTTCTACTAGTTCATCGTCATTGACAGTTACTTCTACAGAACCAGTAGTTTCCCCATCAGCAATGCTGATCGTACTAGGAAACTCGCCGGTGAAGTCAGCAGGATTGGCACCACTGAGGGCTAGATCAACGGTTTGCTCTCCGCTGACAGCAGCAGAAGCAGTAACGGTGAGTATAAAAGTCGTTTCCTCTTCTTCACTGCCGCTGGCGGGCTCAATGGATAATTCCACAGTTGGCGGTGTCGGTGGTTCTGGAGATTGAGGGGAACCAAAGGCAAAGTCATCGGCAGTGAGTTCATTGGTAAACCCTTCCAGGGTAGCTAATAGAGATCCGTCATTGACAGCAATCGTCGTGTTGCCATTACCTTGTTCAATGGTTAAATCTTCAAACCGTTCAGCAATGCCATCTAAACCGGCAATTCCGAGAACATCCTCACCTTGACTAAAGTCAGTAACAGTATTAGCAGTATTGGGAATCGCAGCTTGGGCTAACCAAAACTGATCTGAACCCGAGTTCCCAGTGTAGGTGTTCCCGCCAGTACCGGCAGTGAACAAGCGGTCGGCACCATCCCCCCCATTGAGAGTATCATTGTTATTGCCAAAAAGCGTATCATCTCCGGCATTGCCATTGAGGGTATTGCCGCCGCCGCCAGCAGTGGCATCAAGTGTATCATTGCCAGCACCGCCATTGAGAATGCCATCGGTTCCAGCGAACAGTTCATCATCCCCTGCTAACCCTTCTAGGGTAGTTCCAGTAAAACCAGTTGCGTCTAGAATGTCGCTTTCTGCTGTACCTTCTAGAGTTTCATTATTTTCAGTTACGAATAATTCTGCCATATGTCTTAACTCCATCTTTTCTTCGCGCTGGGGACTCCCATTATTCAAGAAAGTGTAATCTGTAACTAACAGTGACCGGAGCTTTACTTAGCACAGGCAACTTCCATTTAGGAAAGCATAATGTCTAACTAAGGGTGACAGTAGGGAAGGATATAATTGCAGATTTCTAGTTGCCACCAGAGAAAGCCCTGCGACACAATTAAGCGCCACCATATTGGTTCAATATCGCCATTTTGGCATAAATTAAAGATTTGTCAATTAATTGAGTAATTGCTATCCCTAATAACTAAAAGAAGGGGAGTGACTCCCCTCTTTACTGTGACTCAGCAACTAGTTAACTGATCTAGCTAACAGCACTGTTTTCAAAAACAAAGTTGCCTTCAGTAAGGCTGTCACCTTGCACTCCAACCAGAATTGCCAACTCTTGACTATCTGTAGCAATAACCGTGTTATCGGCATTTTCGTCACTAGCACCAATACTAAGGTCAGCAAAGGCTAAGTCCAACCCGGCAATGCCAAGGACATCTTCCCCAGCAGAGAAGTCTGTGATAGTATTGACTTTCCCAGGCAATTGGGCGTTAGCTAGCCAGAACTGATCTTCGCCGGCGCCGCCGGTAACAGTGTTATTACCGCCTCCTTCAAATTCTCCTTCCGAGAGGAACAAGCGATCATCGCCATCACCGCCAAAGAGACGGTCTTGGTAACCGGCAATTAAATCATCATTGCCAGCACCAGCATAGAGACGGTTATTGCCCTGACCAATGGAGGCTTCCAGGGTATCGTTGCCTGCGCCGCCAAAGAGACGATCTTGGCTTCCAGCAACTAATTCATCATTGCCTTGCCCAGCGTAAAAGCGGTTATTGCCAGCTCCTTGGGAAGCAAAAACCTGGTCGTTTCCGGTACCGGTAAAGAGAATATTGTTACTGCCCTTAAAATCGATGGTTGCTTCTAGGGTATCGGCCTGTGAACTCCCGAACATAGGGCCTGCTGGTTCAGGTTCTTCCGGTTGCTGTTGTTCGAGATTGACAATCCGGTCATCTTCACTGGGAGGGGTTTCCTCTTGAGAAAAGGCAAGAGTATTGGGGTCATCATCGACCGGGAAATTTTCCACTAAGTATTCAGCGAGAGCATCTTGTTCTGAACCATCATTGGCAAAAGTTGCTTGGCCGGTGCGTTCAGCGTCTGGTTGGACAAGATCAACGCGATTTTCTCCAAATGCCGGGAAGGGATAACCATCACCTCCCTCAGCCAAGAAGTTTAAGGTAACGAGGCGAATTTCCTCGCTGGGATCGCCGACTAATTCACCATTTTCAACAATCGTGTCCACCGTTTCACCATTTTCATTCGTAATGGCCAGGCTTTGGACGCGCTGACCTTCTGTTGCTGCGGTGCCATCATCATTAAATGCAATGGCTTGCTTAGTGGGATCGAAACTGAACTCTAAACCGCTCACTTGGGGAAATTGTCCAGGCGTATTGCCAGGTGCTGTATCAGCAACCCCATGTTCAATTAATTTTTCTAACTCGCCACGGGTAACCGTTAGAACACTCAGACCATTATTAAAGCGAAGGCTGTTGACAATATCAAGCTGAGAAATTTCTCCTTCTCCTTTGCCAACATCGGAATTGGCTTGGGGAGGCAAGAGCTGTCCTTGGTCCCCAACTTCACCAATGGGAGCGCGAATGCCGCCGCCATTTTTAATGGAGACAACGACGCTGTCATCTTCTGCTTGGGCAATTTCTAAGTTGGCATCGGCGGTTAAGTTGCCTAGATTAGTTTCTTCGGTGCGAACTTGTTCGCGGCGGCCATCGAGGAAAACTTCGGTTTCACCAAAGACACTGCCGTCTTGGCTGCTGACTACGTCTTCCACCGAGTTTACTAAATTTTGAACTTGAGATCCTTTAGTCCCCTCAGCAAAGGGATCATTGTCGCCAGAAACTTGATTGACCACTTCCTCGGTTGATGCAAAGGCGCCGCTGACTTCGGGATCAATGCTTTCGGGAAGGAGAACGCCTTCGGAATCAAATTCGGCAACTAAGCGACCAACATAGCTGTACTCGCCGGCAGTACTAACAATTGCGGCCGGATCGCCATCGGCATTTTCGGTAATAATGGGATAACTATCAGCGGCTTCATCGCCAGAGCGCAATGTATCTGTGTTATCAGCTAAGATAGTGTCAGAGCCACCAGCAATCACAATGTCAACGCCAGATAGCTCACCGATTAATTCTTGCTCTAAGGCAATTTGTTGAAGGTGAGTAGTAAGAATCACTTTGTTGACGCCTTGGTCAGTGATGTTATTAATGGTCGGCTGCAGAACTTCAGCTAAAGCCTGCATATCATTTTCGGTTGGTCCCTCCAGTTCGACACTGCCCGGAGAAGAAATTTCCCGTAATATAGGGGTGGTTGCACCAACAACACCAATTTGTTCGCCACCGCGTTCAAAAATGGCAGCAGGGGCAAGACGGGGAGTAGTTTCACCAGAAAGGCTTTCCTCCGGTCCAGTGATAAATTCACTTTCTGAGATAACGTCAGATGTGGCAATGTCACTGAGGTCGCCGTCGTTGGAGAAGTCAAGATTAGCGCTGAGATAAGGGAACTGCGTGCCAACCCACTTATCATCGGCAATTCCGGAAGTATCGCCAAAATCTGGTTGAACAAAGCCTTCAACTGCGTCTGGGCTGCCATCAAATTCGTGGTTGCCGACGGCTGAAGCGTCAAAGCCAATCGCGTTCATAATGGACATATCAATGCGGCCGCGATCGCCTTCTAGAGACTCATATTGTTCCGGTTGCCCATCGCTATTAACATCGCTGGGCAGTCCAAAGAGATTATTGGCAGCATCATTAAAAACTTGATTGTCGGCAAACAACGCGGCATTGAAGAAGGGCCCGGGAATTACATTGTCCCCGGCAGAAATGGTTAAGGTATTTTCAGACTTCTCTTCCAGTTGATCAATAATTGCTGCAAAGTTGGGCGCATTACTGATAGCATCAACGCCGCCTTCTAAGTCAGAGGCGTGCAACAATTGCAAGCTATAGGTTTCCTGTTGCTTCTCATCAATATCAGCAACGTTATAGACCGTCGTAGTACCGCTCACTTCGTTTCCAACTGCAAGTAAGGGATTCCCATTAGGGCTATTCTCAGCAGAAATAAACTTTAATCCTTCTGGTCCAAGATCTCCTGCTTGAGACAGTTGTGTTTCAGTAGGACTGGGCTCTCCTTCAGAATTGGTATTAAAGTCCACAGAAAAATCGCGATTGTTAACGTACTGGACAAACTGGGGATTGCTGGGATTAGAAACGTTATAGACCATGATGCCGCCAATGCGTTCTAAGCCAATGAAGGCATAGGGTGTGTCATTAACACGGCCAATGGTAATTGCTTCTGGTTCTGGTCCTTTGTCATCGCTGCGGGAGTCAAAGGAGTCATTGCCGGTGTTATCTGCGTTAAAGGCTTCTTTGGGTAAATTTCCCTGGTTGATTTGGTCAGCGATAATTTGCTCAAAGCTATCAGCGCTATCGGAGACCAATTTGCCAGACTCATTCCAAATGGAGAAAGAACGACCCCCAAAGTTTTGCAGTTGCTCGATTAAGCCATCGCCATCGGTATCACCGGCTGAATTGCTAAAGTCTAATTCTCCCAGGCGTTCGGGGGCTAGCAGATCATTAACGGTTTCTTGAGAGGAAACTTGGGTGCCGGCCACATCAGCCTCGCCGTCGTCATTGAGGTCGAGGCGGCCATTGTCTAGTAGATCCTGAAGACCCACTTCTTCGACAAAACCGGGATCCCCCTCATATTCGCGAGCATCTCCTTCATTGGCAGTGACAATATAGGTTTTTCCATTGATCTGAAAATTGTCAATGGCATCAGGTTGGAACATTCCCAGCGAAGGAATATTTTGAAAATTAATTTTTCCATCTTCATCGCTGGGATCCAGTTGATTTTCCGGTTGACTGTGGTCTTTTACCCCAAGCGGGATAATCTCACTTACTTCACCGGCATTGAGATCTACTTTGGCTAAGGCATTGTTTTCTTGGAGCGAGACATAGGCCGTGTTGCTGTCAGAGGTAACGGTAACGAATTCAGGTTCCAAATCTTGAGCTACCGTAGCCGTTTCCTTGTCATCGCCTGGACTGGGGCCAAAGATTCTTACGCCTTGGTCAATCAGCTCTTGTTTTTGATTATTGAATTGGGTAAAGCCAGCGTTGGTTACGTTATCTATACTTAAGTTTTCTGCCCCGCCAGAGATATCAATAATGCTGATTGAGCCTTTAGGATCAACGGTGTAGTTGGAATTGGGTTCGGCTTCGTTAGCCGTTAAGACTTTCGAGCCATCCGGACTAAACGCAACTTTATCGGGGAGAATACCAACTTCGGCGCTTGCGAGTTGATTGCCATCGGTGTCGAAAAAGACGACTTGTCCATTAGCATCGATTTCTCCTGCTTCAATGGCAACCGCAACAATGCCATTTTTTACAGCAACACTGTTTGCTCCATCGCCAAATTGGCTAGCATCAATTTGACTAACACGAGTGGGATTATTGGGGTTGCTGACATCTAGAATGTCAACGGTGGTAGCATCCGAGTTGACAACAAATAGACGTTGGGTTTCAGGGTCATAGCTAACAATTTCGGCGGCGCCTTCATCAAAGATGCCGGTTTCAAAAGTGCCAAGGGAATTCAGATTTATATCCATATCACTGTTATTAGAAAGATTTAAACTTGCTGCAAGTGGCTCGTGGTCGCTGGCGCGTTCAGGCGTTTCTGCAAATTCGGCATTACTATGAACAATGTCAAGCTGCGCTTGTTCAGCTAGGTTGTCGTTGACTAAAATGTGATCGAGTTGTTGGGAATTGCCTTGGAAGATAAAGCTGTAGCGCTCGTCTTCGGGAACAGTTTCCACAAAATTGTTCAGACTGGAACCAAGGGTTTTCTGAACTGGGTCGACGAATTCAAATTCGTTTAAATCGCCTAAAGCAACGATATTTTTAGCATTTAGGCTATCAACGTACTGCTTGACGGCTTCGACTTGGTCGCTTCGTTCGTTATAGCTGCCATTAACAAAACGAGCATCGGGTTCTAGGTCATCAAGACTATCGGGTTTATCATCGGAATCACTTTCTGGTAAGCCTTTGCGTTGACCCTCTTGCAATTCTTCAAAGGGTTGGTCTTGCCCTAAAATGGCACTGCTTCCGCTTTTGGAAGAGAAGTGGTTATTGATAACCGTGACTTGTTCCCCATTAAATTCAAACGTGGCACTAAGAGGAATGCGACTGCCAAAGAAGGGGTTTTCCGGGTTATTGGCTTGATCTTGCGGATTAGTGAGCGGTTCGCTTTCTACTAAGTTAACCCGTTCTGGATTGTACAAGAAGGCATTGCGGATATTGCCGCCGGGTTGCCCGCCGGTAGGGCGAACCAGATTGCCATTTTCGTTGGAGGCAGGAACAATGCCAGGGGTATCGATAAATTCGTAGTTGGGGCCTCCGGCTTCGGCGATTTTATCCGCTAATAGCTGGAGCGTTTTATCCGCCGCGCTAAAGTTAGTAATCTCTGCCCCATCGTTGTCTTGAATTTCTTGTAAACCAATGATGTCAGGGGTGTTCAGATTATTGACAATTTGATTCGCGATCGCGTCGAAGCGGCCATTCCCGACATCATCATCGACTTCCCCTTGATCTTGACTGATGACATTATTAACATTTTCTACCTTAGGATCAAGGTTCAAAACATTGTAGCTAGCAAGGGTTAAATTTTTACCGCCAGCTTCAATAGTGCTAGTTTCCGGCTCGATATTGCTTGATGTTGCGGTAAATTCTTCTGTGGGCTGGATCTGGAAGTTGCCAAAGTCATAAGAAACCACACCTGTGACATCTCCCAGTTGCGCCCCAGTATTCACTTGCGGAAAGTCAAAATTGGGCAGGAGACTGCTTTCAAAGTCAATTTGGACTTTTTCGGGGTTTAAGTCGTCTTCACTAATGTTTAAGGTGCCGCGATCGCTGATTCCAGTAGCATTCTCCCCATTATCAGTAACGGTAAAGATTTCCCCAAAACGATTGGTGGGGGAAACAGCTACAGTATCTTGGGCGGTAACCCGCATTGCTTCTAAAGATTCAAAAAAGTCAATCCCCGCTTCATTGGGATTAAACTCGCTAAAGCTATCATCATCAATGTTTTCACTAGGTGGAATGCGCCCCCCTTCACCAATTACTACTGGATCAGGAAGTTCATTGTTGCTGCTCAACACTTCCACATTATCAGGGAAGGCGATTTGGGTTTGAGTTAAGTTGCGAGCCTCTTCTGGCCCAGGTTGAAATTCATTGACTTTGCCAGTAACATTAACTTCATCGCCAACCTTAACAGTGGGTTGTGTGTTTCCAGTAAAAATAAACAGACCTTCAGAGGTGCTAGGATTATTGTCTCCCTCAGGATCTTGGATATAAAAACCGTTATCCAAAACAGCAGTGACAATTCCCCCTTCTGCGGTAACCGTTTCACTGGCTAAGGGAGAGGTGTGTCCAGCACCTTGAATTTCAGAAATAGTTGCCATGGGTCACTCCTCTGCTTAAAAACAAACTTTTCTGAGTCCCTAACTTGTTGCTTTTTAGTTTTAGTTAATTGATAAAAAATCAATTAATTTTGTTTAACTATCAGTAACGCTATCACAAAAAAATAAAAATATTTCTAGTCTAAAATTAAGAAGTAGTTAGAACCAATTTAAGTTTTGGTTAAGAAAAGTTTATAAGTAAAAATTATGAAAAGTAGCTTGATAATTAAATTATTCGGAATTCATTTTGGCTTGTTTGAGGAAGCGCGATCGCGTTTTTATCGTTTTCAAAACTTTTATAAAAAATAAGCGCCGGAATAAAAATCCGACGCAGAATTAAGCACCAAACTCTGAAACGCTAAGACGGTTAATCCGCCTCTAACTTGGACAACTGTTCATGCCAATTGTCAGAAGTATTTCCCTGAGAGGTTTGAGCCGCTTCAAAGGTTTTATTAACCGCTTCTGGGCTTTTCAACAGTTTTAAACATAAACTCGCAATGGTGTCACGGCTGACTTGCCCTTTTAGGTTGTCTCCTTGTTCAAAATATAATCCTTCCGTTTCTTTCTCTTCTGTTAACGCACAAGGACGGATAATCGTGTAGCGTAAACCGCTTTCCCGAATACTGTTTTCTCCGGCTAACTTCCAATCTAAAATATTTCCGAGCTGATCATTCATTTGCACTGCCGGCGGTTGGTCGCTCACATTAATATCCGAGCGTCCTGGACGAGTCACTCCTGCTGAACTAATCATAATAAATTGCGGTGTTTTTTGGCCGCTATAGGCTTGAATTTGTTCCACTTCTAAACGAAATTGTCCAGGTTGGAAATAAGGATTTAATTGTTTGTCATATTCAAATTTACTCAACATCAATTGCATGGAATTAATATGACTTTGATTGAACGGCTCTGCATCTTCGACGGTTTTTGCCCGAAAAACGGGAACTAATTCTGAAAACGGAACATAAACATCTAACCAAGTATCTTTTTGAGTATCAAAAGAATAGGCATAACCAATGCCATCCCAGCGACTATCACAACGGAGAAAGAATTTATAACGATTGCCGTCTCCTTTCACTCGTAAATAAATTCCTTCATATTCAGATAAGTCTAAATGGGGGTCAAAATTGCGAGTCCGAACTGAAACAAATCCGCCATTGTTTTCTGTGGAAACATTACCGGAAAAAACGGCTTTTTGACCTTCTAAATAAAGTCCGCTGGCACTAACGCCTCCCATGACAACATCGTCTAAGGCGCCCCAAATTGCTTTCACTTC
The DNA here is from genome assembly GCA_003021905.1 of Cyanobacteria bacterium SW_9_44_58. Lineage (GTDB taxonomy): Bacteria > Cyanobacteriota > Cyanobacteriia > Cyanobacteriales > Rubidibacteraceae > Halothece. The sequence goes on from PXPI01000125.1 coordinate 18,432, forward strand.
CTCAGTGGCTTGAGTAAAGTCAAAAATGGGTAAATAAGAGGCATCTTGAATATACTCAGAGGCTAATTGGACTAAATTTTTAATCCCTTTATATTCCACGACTTCTGGGGTAGATTCTGCTACTTCCGGTTCGTAAAATTTAACGCCTTGATAATATTTGTCTCGGTTGGGGGTGTCTCCTTCGACTGGTTCAATGCGAGTGCCGGTGCAGCAAATAACTGCCGTTACATTCTCCATTAACTCCGGTTTAAGACTGTCAGGAATCGTAATATCTCCTTCGTAAAAGTCAAGATTCTCCCCTAAAATAGAACGAGCGCGCTCAATACTTCTAACGAAAGCGCGAACCGGATCGTTTTGCTGTTGCAATTGTTTGACAACTCGCTTACCAACGCCTCCGGTTGCTCCTGCAACTAAAATCGTTCCAGTACTAGGTAAAAAAGAAGGGTTGCTCAGGCGTTGATTTCCTAAAATCATTTGTTTAACTCCAGGAATATTGTTTAAAAATGGAATTACATCAAAATAGCTTAAAGTTTTGAGAAAACGACTGATTTCCCAGGATTGTTTTTGAGTCATTGCCTTGGTAATTCTTGCTGTTTTTGATAAAATTAACTCATATAGCGTATCTTAGTCAGTTGAAAGACTAGAGACTCTGGCAATTGTGATAGGTTATGCCTAATTGATAATCCTTCTTGGGAAGCAACCCATAATTGCGATCTTACGCAGTATTAATGCTTTCTTATTTGCTCTCCGCGATGGCTCACTAACCTTACTGTAATGAATATGGCAGAAAACCTAACTGAAACCTCTGAGATGAAATATGGAGAACGGGAAATTGCAGAGGGAGAACTGATTACATTTCCCAACCCTCGTCCCGGACGACGTTATCAAGTCAATATTACCCTTCCTGAGTTTACTTGCAAGTGTCCGTTTTCCGGTTATCCCGATTTCGCTACGATTAAAATTACTTATACTCCTGATGAATCAGTGGTCGAATTGAAAGCGATGAAACTCTATATTAACAGCTATCGCGATCGCTATATTTCTCACGAGGAGGCAGTAAACCAGATTTTAGACGATTTTGTTGCCGCCTGCAATCCTCTAGAAGCAACGGTAACAGGGGACTTTTCTCCGAGAGGCAATGTGCATACAGTAATTGAGGTACATCATCAGCAACCTCGGGTGTAATTCCTCTCCCAATCAGTTTCCTTTGAAGAGGTTTTGGCAAGCCATTCTTATTTATAATGGAGCAAGTCTTACATTAATTGTAATTTTTATTACATTTTTGCTAAACGCGATCGCGCAATTTTAAGAAAAGAAGGATAGGTTTCAAGATACTGCTCCCCTACTACGTATTTTCTTTAAATGTATAATGTTGCGCTACCAGCAATTGCCTTGCTTTGGAGGGGAACCCCCATCATCTATCTGAAATATGAGGAAATATTAAAGATCAATTGTATTTCAAGAGATGAGATTTTTTTTCTTATAAATAGTGTTTATACTTTTAAAAAGATGCTTTAATTTAACATTTAGTTTCTGGTTGATACTGCCATGAATACCGATAGTGATCCGGTCAATTCCGAAGAGCGCGATCTCACTGAAACGAAGCGATTGGAATCAGAATGCCGACAAGCCTATTCCTTGCTCGATGGCATTCAGCGACGCTATGCCAGCTTAGTGGAAGCCTCACCGGTGGGCATTTTTCGGACTGATGCGGCAGGAAACTGTATCTATGCCAGCGAAATTTGCTGCAAAATTGTGGGACTGTCTCAAGAAGCGATGCAAGGAAAAGGATGGCAACAAGCGCTACATCCCGAGGATAAAGATCAAGTTATAGCCGTTTGGTCTCGTGCGATTGAGGAAAAGCGCCCTTTTCAAATGGAATATCGGCTTGAGCGTCCTGATGGTACTATCAGGTGGGTATATGGGCAAAGTGCTGCCGAGCGGGATAGCCAAGGGCAAGTGAATGGGTTTGTGGGGACAATTACTGACATCAACGATCGCGCTATGGCGGAAATCGCCTTAAAAAATATCATTGCCGGCACAGCAACTGCCACTGGAGAAAACTTTTTCCCTGCCCTGGTTCGTCATGTGGCACAAGCCCTCAATGTTTCCCATGTTTTAGTATCCGCCTTAATCGGTGAGGAGCTTCAAACCCTGGCTTTTTGGGAAAATGGGGAATATCAACCCAATTTTTCCTATTCGTGGCGAAAAACCCCCTGCGAACCCAGTTTGCAACAAGGAGAATTTTATTGCCAGGAGTTGATACAAGAACAATTTCCGGAAGCGCTAAGACTAGCAGAATTGGGAATAACCAGCTATCTGGGCGTTGCTTTATATGATAGCGAAGGCAACATCATTGGCAATCTTTGCATCATGGATCGGAAACCGCTCCCAGATCCCGAATCGCTGACCAGTATTATGCATATCTTTGCCGCGCGGGCAGCTGCAGAATTAGAACGCCAACGAAGCAGCAATTTATTAGAACAACTCAATCAAACCCTAGAAGCAAAAGTTGAAGAACGCACCACAGCACTGCAAACCCGAGAAGCGCAACTTCAAGATTTCTTTGATAATGCCCATGATTTAATTCAAAGCTTTTCCCTGGATACGGGAAAATTTGAATATGTAAACCGGGCTTGGCAAAAACTGCTTGCTTATTCTTCTGTAGAAGTAAAGACACTAACCATTTTTGATGTGCTTCACCCAAACTGCCGACAACATTGTCAGGAAATCTTAACCAAGATCAAAACAGGAGAGTTATCCCATATTGAGCACCTGGAACTGGCGTTTTTAAGCAAAGATGGACAAGAAGTAATTGTGGAAGGAGGCATTAACTGTCGATGGGAAGGCAACCAGCCCCTTGTCGCCCGTGCTATTTTTCGCGACATTACCGAGCGTAAACAAACTGAGCGAGAAAATCGCCTTTTGCAGGAACGGTTGGAATATCTTCTTCACGCCAATCCGGCTATTATCTATAGTTGCAAGACTTATTATCCCTATCAAGCAACATTTATTAGCCAAAATGTAGCATCAATTCTAGGCTATCAGCCAACAGACTTTACCGAAAAAGCCGATTTTTGGGCAAGTCATATTTACCCTGATGATGCGCCCAGGGTATTTGATGAACTATCGCGTTTTTCATCACAACAAAAAACTCACCAGGATCAATATCGATTTTGGCACGGAGCGGGGCACTATATTTGGGTTCGCGATGAGCTTCGTTTAGTCTGCGATAATGCCGGAAATCCCCTGGAAATTGTAGGTTATCTTGCTGATATCACACAGCAGAAACAGGCAGAAGAACAACTCCAAAAAACAAATGAAGCCCTCATTCGGGCAACTCGTCTCAAAGATGAATTTCTCGCCGCCATGAGTCATGAACTGCGCACTCCCCTCAATGCCATCTTGGGGTTGACAGAAGGATTAAAAGAACAAATTCAGGGCACCATTAATGACAAACAAAGCAAAGCGCTCAACATCATTGAGCAGAGCGGTTATCACTTACTGGAACTGATTAATGATATTCTGGGTCTTTCTAAAATTGAGTCCGGGAAGATGGAACTGAATTGCGCCGAAACTGAAATTGCGCCTCTGTGCCAATCAGTGCTAGCGGTAATCAAGCAGCAAGCCAAGAAAAAAGATATCCGGATTCAAACCCAACTGCCTGTTCATCTCCCGACGGTTTCCCTTGATGAACGGCGTATCCGTCAAGTGTTGATCAATCTCTTGACAAACGCGGTTAAATTCACCCCGGAAGGGGGAGAAATCACCCTAGAGGCAAGCCTGATTCAAAAGGGAACTTCCTGTTCCCAGGCGCTGAGAATTGCTGTGGTAGATACAGGGATTGGCATTGCGCCAGAAAACCTTGACCAGGTATTTGAACCCTTCCTGCAAGTTGATCGCGCTCTCAATCGCAAATACGAAGGCAGCGGTTTAGGGCTTTCCCTAGTCAAGCGCATTGTAGAACTCCACGGGGGAGAAGTGGGAGTAGAAAGTGAATTGGGGGTGGGCAGTTGCTTTACTATCGAGCTTCCCCTATCAGAAACATCTCCTCGGGCAGTTGCAACCAACAAAACTGAACTGGAAAGCGAATCTCAAGCCTCAGCGGCAAACGCTTCTCCCCTGATTTTGCTTGCTGAAGATAATCAAAACAATATTACTACGATCTTTAATTATTTAGAAGCCAAGGGATATCAACTGGTTGTAGCCAAAAATGGAAAAGAAGCGGTGCAGGCGGCTCATTCCCACTTGCCTGATTTGATTTTAATGAATATTCGAATGTCAAAAATGGATGGGTTAGCAGCTATCCAGGAGATTCGCTGTGAGGATCGCTTGAGCCAGATTCCAATTATTGCTGTAACGGCTTTGGCCGCCGAACGCGATCGCGATCGCTGTTTACAGGCGGGGGCAAACGCTTACTTGAGCAAGCCCCTTCGCATGAAGCAGTTAGTCGCCCTTATCCAGCAATTGCTCCCATGAGTGCTTGCTTTCCCATCCGTGAACTGCTAACTGACCATTGAGTCCAACTTGCCTTCCTGTTCTAAGGCATAAAGCTCGTCACAACCGCCAATGGAGGTATCGTCAATGAAAACCTGAGGGAGACTCCGTTTCCCCCCGGCGCGATCGGCCATTTTATCCCGGGCTGCTTCATCGTCATCAATACAATGTTCTGTAAATGGGATATTTTTTTGCGTTAGTAGGGCCTTAGCACGCAGACAAAAAGGACACCAACTCCAAGTATAGATTTCGACGTTTGCAGACATAAACTCACTCGTACATTCGATATATTTCCTCAATTAGTGATTTTAACCTCTGTGTTGTTAGAATTTCTCCTAAGCGCCATGTCTGCCCAAAGCAAGGCAACATCACTTACTTCCGATTTGCTATGACACTTAGCCAACAACTGTGGCAACAAAACCAAGATTTTGTAGAAGCCAGTCTTAACCACCCCTTTGTCCAAGGAATTGCCGATGGAAGCTTGGATCAACGCTGTTTTGCCTTTTATGTCGCCCAAGATGCCTTTTTCTTAGCCTCTTTTGCCCGCGCTTACAGCATTGCCGCCGCCAAAGCCCCAGACTGGCAAGGATTTCAAGTCTTTCATCAACTCGCAGGGGGCGTTTTAGAAGAACTTAATCTCCACCGCAACTATGCCCAACAATGGGGCGTCGATGTGGAACAAGTGACTCCAAAATCAGCCACGCGCCGCTATACTGATTTTCTCCTGGCAACGGCTTGGGGCAGCGATGTGGGATTAACTGCTTGTGCCATGACGCCCTGTATGCGTCTCTATCGCTTTCTTGGCACTCAATTGGCACAGGAAGGCATCGGCAATCATCAATACAGTGATTGGATCAAAACCTATAATGATGATGAGTTTGGCGAATTAGTTCAGACGTTAGAAAATTTAGTAGATCGCTATAATCCTTCTCAAGCAGAAGCTCATGCTAAGTATCGTTACGCATTGCAATGCGAGCGCGACTTTTTTGCAGCGGCTTGGCACTTAGAACAAGCTTAATGCTGATTTTCAATGTCTTTTAATTGCTGAGATTGCAACTGTTGTTCGTTTACCCAAACACTATGAAACCCATAGGGAACACGCTGCGGTATCATAATTCTTGCTACCGGTTCGGCAGTGAAACGTTTCGCATCGACAACTACTAATTCCGAACTGTCATTATTCACATCATGCACAAAATTCAGCAACCAGCCATCATCCTCTTCAGTTGCCCCAGGGTGAGGCACAAACGAAGGGTCACCCCCATATCGTCCTTTGCCAAAGGGATGAAATTGCGACGTTCTCTGCTGAAAATCATGCTTAATCAATCCCTCAAACAGGGGCGTATTGTCCATTTGGGCTGTATAACCGTAACGGGTGGGGTATCCTAACCAGTAAGCATTTAAAGCCGGAAATTCCGAAGGCGTTGCTTCCAAATTTTCTTCTTGCACAGTCCCTTTAGTCAGATTGAAGCGCCAGCGATGCAGTCGGGGAATATCTCCTTCGGGATCTTTTAAAGAAGCGTCATCAACTAGAACATTTGTGGAATTCATGCGACAAGCAATGAGAACGACTTCATCTCCTTGTTCGTAGGCATTGAGGGTATGAAAAACATAACAAGCAGGAGTTTCAAACCAACGAATGCTATTTTGATCGCCGTAGCGGGGCATAATCCCAAACCGAGCTGGGCGATTCGACTCAAACATTAAGCTCGGTTCCCCTTTTTGCATTCGTTCCTTACTAAAGGTCAGGGGTAGATCCATAAATAGAGTATAGTTTTCGGTAATGGCAAAATCGTGCATGAGCACGCCGGTGGGAAGATCAATGGGAATCGTCCATAACAACTCCCCTGAAGCCGAAACAAGACTATATTTCAAAAACGGCGGTTCTGTTAAAGAATACCCGTAAAACATCATTTCCCCAGTTACGGGATCAACCTTGGGATGAGCAGTAAACGGAGAAGAGAGTTTTCCATTGTAAGTATAAGGACCAATGGTTTCTAATTCAGGGGCTTGTAGGGCGTGAGGTTTTCCGCCTTCCCAAAGGGCTAGAAGCTGACCCCCATGCCATACCAGTGCCGTATTAGCTACATTTTTAACGGAACCGTCAGGATTATTTTCAGAAGATTCTAGAAGTCCTTTCCATAAAGCTTGCTCGGCTTTGCGCTCTTTCTGAAATCCTTGGGTGCGTACATAGCGGTTCCGATAGGAAGCTTTGCCCTTATGAATACGAACCCCATGCAACATCCCGTCGCCATCAAACCAATGATATTTGCCAATGGGTGAAAATTGCGGGTTAGGGCCATTGCGGACAAACATTCCCGAAATTTCCGCTGGCAGTTCCCCAATGACGGTTAGGTTGTCAGCAGCAATTTCTTGTCGCACTGGGGCATAATTGCCTTCGAGATAGGGATTAACGCTAGTTGCTGTCATGGCCATCGCTCATTGAATGTCTTGCTTGCTATGATGACATGTTCACGTTCTTAATTTCCTGCCATGGAAGGAGGATATTGCGCGTCTCCTTCTGCGTTGCCTAGCTTGCGAACAGGAGCGGCAAATTCCAGCAAAATCCCATTGGGATCAAAAAAATAAAACGAGGATAGGAAGGTTGTCTCATCTGCTTGGGATACATAACCTTCAGGAACATCAGCATGGTGCAAAATGGGTGTCGTTTCAACGCCTTTTGCTGTTAGTTGGGCTTGATATTGTTCTAATTGGTCTGGGGCAACTTGCAAGGCAAAATGATTCATGGAACCCTGTGCGGTTTTAATATCACCCGTTTTTAAGGCATTGGGATCAACTGAAGCAATGCCAGGCGCTACTGCCGGCGCTTCTGGAAACCAGAAAAACGCAAGTGCATCCCCGTTGCCAATATCAAAAAAGAAATGTTGTCCTCCCCCTGGCAGTTCAATCGTTTTTATCAGTTGTTGTCCTCCCCCTGGCAGTTCAATCGTTTTTATCAGTTCCAGTCCTAACGTATTACAGTAAAAATCAACCGTATGATCCATATCTTGACAGACTAAAGCTAGATAATTAATACCTTGAAATTGAAATTCTTTCATGATAGCAATATAGAATTCATCGATTTTAGTTTAGCAAGGAAATCTTTCCCTCTTCGATGATATAGCAATTCTCGAATTCATAAGGTACAGTAACAACAGTGAGTAAACCAATTCCGAATATCTTGATTAGTTACTTTTAGCATCGCCTCTGTAATC
>PXPI01000126.1 GCA_003021905.1 Cyanobacteria bacterium SW_9_44_58
TGAGGGGCTGTCGTCTGGGGTTTCCCCAGACGTTTATACGCCCCGTCCCTCTACTAATCCTTCGGATGTAGTAGGGGAATCCTTGCCACGTATGTTGAACCAAAAAGACACGGAGGAGACAAAGGATTTAAAATATCGTTGCTAATTTGATTTATAGAGATGGTTTAACAGAGTTGCTTCAGGTTAAGGAGGACACTGGGTTGATTAATGCCTTAAGCTGAACCAAGCTCTGTCTTTCTATGCTGTTAAAATGTCAATGCTATTATTTCCGTTTAACAAAAGCGCCAGTCTCAAATTGCAAAACTAAGCCCTCTGAGACGATTTAACTTAACAGATAACCAATCAAATATATTGTAGAAGCTTATGCCCACCGACCAATCTAATTCTCCAGAGCAAATTGATCATTCTTCTCAAGAAAATCCCCCAGAAACGGCAAGTTCTACCGAGCCTTCCACTGAGGAACCCCAACAGGAAAGTGCCAGTCGCTTAAACATGGAGATCGAACAATTAAAACAACAAAAAGCGCAATTAGAAGCAGAAGTTCAAAGTCTAGAAGCAGAAAAACAACAACGCATTGCCGCAGAAACTGCAGAAACGAAAGCGGCTTTAGCGGAGATGGTGCAGCAGGGATTGCAAGAATTAGAAGAAAAGCGCAACAACTTACAACAGTCTGTGGAACAATTAGAACGGCGGCGCGATCGCGCTCAAGAAGAAATGCGAACCACTTTTGCCGGCGTTTCCCAAGAGTTAGCGGTTCGCCTGCAAGGATTTAAAGACTATTTAGTCGGCAGTTTGCAGGATTTAGCCGTGGCCGCGGAACAACTGGATTTACCCAGTTTTGAACAATCAACCGCCGAAACCGAATCTTCCCAAACAGAAGAACCAATCCCGGAAACCGAAAAGGCTTCTCCCCAATTCGCGCAACAGGAATGGAAAGACGAATCGCAGCAAATTCGCAATCTCCTTGACCAGTATCGCACCTTTCCCGACTATTACGGCCCCCCTTGGCAATTGCGGCGAACCTTTGAACCCATTCATGCCGATCGCGCCCAGGACTGGTTTTTCAGTTTAGCCGGAAGGGGCGCGATCCCCACCATGGGCAGTCGTTTACAAAACATTTTAGTGGCCTCGGCAATTATTTCTGTGCTGCGAGAGCTTTATGGGGAACAGTTGCGAACGCTAGTCTTAGCAGATTCTCCGGAACGGTTAGGAGAATGGCGGCGCGGTTTGCAAGATTGTTTAGGGATTTCCCGGAGCGACTTTGGTCCCAATCGGGGAGTGGTTTTATTTGAAAGTCCCGAGTCATTAATGCAAAGAGCTGACCGAATCATTGAAAATGAGAATTTGCCATTAATTATTATTGACCAAAGTGAAAATGAAGTTGATTTGTCTTTACTGCAATTTCCCCTTTGGTTAGCGTTTGCCAAAGACTTTAAAGACGTTCCCGAAGATGATTTTTAATGAGTAATTTTTAGTGAGTTTCCCCCTAATACAGGGGGATTTTAATGATTTAGCTAAGAGAGAATTTCGTTATCAATGGAAAAATCAATATCAGCTTCCTGCCGGTTTTTGACTAAATAATCATTTTCAAAGGATTCTTTTAAACCGCTAATTAAATCATATTGGGGTTGCCAACCTAAATCCATTTTTGCTTTGCTAATATCCACAAAGAAATGTTGCATTCTTAGAGGAAAGGCTTTCCGTTTCCCAAAATCATAGTCTTTGGGATTATAGTGAACCAACTTTAAATTGTCAGGGGATTTGCCAATGGCTTTCGCGCAAGCCCGAGCAATGCCATCAAACGTAATGTAGCATTCCCCAGAGATATTATAAACCTGCCCGAGGGCATTTTTATTCCCTAAAATTGAGGCCATTGCTTGGGCTAAATCATGGACATGACCCAGTTGAGTTAGATGTTCTCCATTGCCGGGAATGGGAAGGGCGCGATCGCGCACAATGCGATCAAAAAACCAGGTTTCTAAATCATTATAATTCCCAGCGCCATAAATATAAACGGGGCGAACTGCTGTCCAAGGCATTCCCATCTCGCTTAAATACTTTTCAGTATCATGTTTTCCTTTGTGACGACTTTTGGGATCAATGGCATCAGCTTCATAATGAGGCATTTGATCGGATTTTAAATAAACCCCTGCTGAACTCACATAAACAAAATGTTGCAGTTGATCTTTAAAAAGTTCCACTAACGGCTGCGTATCATTTAATTCCCGTCCATTGTTATCAAAAATGGCATCAAAAGGTTCCGATGCTAATTTTTCTTTCAGTTGCGCGGGATCTTTGCGATCGCCATGAATTTCTCTTACCCCTTGCACTGGAGAAGGCTTATTGCCGCGATTAAATAAGGTTACTTCATGTCCCTGTTCCGCTAAAATTTTCGTGAGGGCAACGCCAATAAAGCGGGTGCCGCCCATAATTAAAATTCGCATAACCGTCGTTTCTCCCATTAACGCATCCAATTTTTTATTTTCTCATTATCGCGGATTGACCAGCGATTCTCATGGCTTAATCCCGGCAAGTTAAGATCAGAGTAATGTTGTTACCACTGAAATTGCCCCTGATCAAGCCATGCACCCCACTGATTATCTTCATAAAAAAAAGAAACAGTCTTGGTGGAAGCGAAGACTCCGTTATCTCTACCTACGTTTGATTCGGTTGCGGAGTACGACACCGGCAATTGCCCGGGGCTTAGCCACAGGCGTTTTTGCCGGATTATTTCCGTTTTTTGGGTTTCAAACCATTATTGGGATTGGCTTAGCGATGTTGGTGCGCGGGAATAAATTAACCGCTGCTGTTGGCACTTGGATTAGCAATCCCTTCACCTATGTTCCGGTTTATCTATTTAACTTCCAAGTGGGACAATTGGTTTTAGGGACGCATGATCTCAGCACCGACGTGGATTGGACTTCCAGCACTGAACTGCTGCAAGCTGGGAAACTGTTTATTGCCACGTTGTTAGTGGGATGTACTGTCATGGGCGCGATCGCGGGGATAACTGCCTATTTTCTCAGTTTGTGGCTGATTCCGCTTTGGCGAAAGCAGTAACGTTTTCTTGGGGCATTCCTGGCAATGAGCAATAATGATGAATTGAAATATGTCTGGTCAAGTGGTTGAAATTTTATCTGCCGACGAAATAAGACGCGCGATCACTCGGTTAGCGTCACAACTCATTGAGAAAGCTAATAATCTTTCCAATTTAGTATTAATTGGGGTGCATACCAAAGGGGTTCCCCTTGCCCAATTCCTGGCACAACAAATTGAAACTTTAGAAGGAATTTCTGTCCCCGTTGGGGCACTAGATATTACCTTTTACCGCGATGATTTAGACCAAATTAAAACCCGTACTCCGGCTAAAACCGATATTCCCTTTGATCTGACCAATCAAATCGTTGTTTTAGTGGATGATGTGATTTATAAAGGACGCACCGCTCGCGCCGCCCTCAATGCCGTTACCGAGTATGGACGGCCGGAAGCGATTTGGTTAGTGGTATTGGTAGATCGCGGTCATCGGGAACTTCCCATTCATCCCGATTTTGTGGGCAAGATATTACCCACGGCAACGGAAGAACAAGTAAAAGTTTATTTACAAGCCTTGGATGGACGAGATGCGGTGGAATTGACGAAATAATAAAACAGAAAACGCCGCTGAGCAATCGCCTGTTAACACCAATAACTGTTGCTATAACAATCCATAATAAGGATTCCTGGGGAAAGAGCCGTTAGTGAAAGCTGATTAAGATACGATGGAAAGTAAAGAAAGATGAATATTGTTCACAGTTAACGAGAGGGGAATAAGCGCGTGTTTGCACTCACCGGTTATGAATACTTTCTGGGATTTTTACTAATCTGTTCATTAATCCCAATTATCGCCCTAACCGCCTCTAAACTTTTACGACCCAGCGGCGGGGGTCCAGAGACGCGTACCACTTATGAATCCGGGATGGATCCCATGGGGGGTGCCTGGATTCAGTTTAATATTCGTTACTATATGTTTGCTCTGGTGTTCGTCATTTTCGATGTGGAAACTGTCTTTTTATATCCTTGGGCAGTGGCGTTTAGCCAACTGGGGCTGCTCGCGTTTATTGAAGCCCTAATTTTTATTGCCATTCTCGTGGTGGCATTAGTGTACGCATGGCGTAAAGGAGCATTAGAATGGTCATGAATTCCGAATCAGCAATGGATCAAGGAACTTTAGAACAACAACAGAAGGAAAAAATCCTCAATCCCGCCAGTCGTACCGGGGTAACCCAAGATTTATCCGAGAATGTCATTCTCACTACCGTTGACGATCTTTATAACTGGTCGCGGTTATCCAGTCTGTGGCCGATGATGTATGGCACAGCTTGCTGCTTTATTGAGTTTGCCGCGCTCATTGGATCGCGCTTTGACTTTGACCGGTTTGGATTGCTTCCCCGTTCCAGCCCCCGGCAAGCGGATTTAATTATTACCTCTGGGACGATTACCATGAAAATGGCGCCGGCGTTAGTGCGTCTCTATGAAGAAATGCCAGCGCCCAAATATGTCATTGCCATGGGAGCTTGCACCATTACTGGCGGGATGTTCAGTGTGGATTCGCCCACAGCCGTTCGCGGTGTGGATAAGCTAATTCCGGTGGATGCCTATATTCCCGGTTGTCCTCCGCGTCCCGAAGCCATCATTGACGCGATCGTCAAACTTCGCAAGAAAATTGCCAACGATTCTATCCAAGAACGGGCTGATTCCATTGAAAAAACTCACCGCTACTATAGCACGACCCACAATATGAGGGTGGTTTCCCCCATTCATGATGGAAAATATCTTAATAAAGGAACTTGGGAACAACCGCCCAAAGAATTGGCCGAAGCAATGGAATCTCCGGTCTCTTCGGCCCTGAGTGAATCTCAATCTCAAAAAGAGGAGGCATAAGGTGGCCCAAGAAGAACAACAAAATCAGCAGAACGAACAAGAAGAAGCGTCCCAAATTGTGGAAGCCGGAGCCGTCTCGTCTTGGTTGACAGAAAACGGCTTAAATAATCAATCCCTGGCACCGGATCATCGCGGGGTAGAATTGATTCAGGTAGAACCCGATGAACTGCTTCGGGTAACAACGGCCCTTTATGAAAATGGCTTTAATTATCTACAGTGCCAAGGAGGATATGATTCCGGCCCTGGTAAAGAATTAGTCAGTTTCTATCATCTGGTCAAGGTGTATGATAATGCTGACTCGACGGAAGAAGTTCGCCTCAAGGTATTTCTACCCCGGGATAATCCGCGAGTTCCTTCTGTCTATTGGATTTGGAAGGCAGCGGATTGGCAAGAGCGAGAAACCTACGATATGTTTGGGATTGTATTTGAAGGGCATCCCAACTTAAAACGGCTGCTGATGAACGAAGATTGGGTGGGTTGGCCCCTGCGTAAAGATTACGTCTCCCCTGAGTTTTACGAAATCCAACACGCTTACTAAGACCATTGCCGTGTGGCAAGCTCTACTTCCCCCTAGCTGCTTCCAGTTGGGGGGAATTAACTATTGTTGCGCGATTGGCTCTAACAACAAAACAGATAGCTGCTTCTTATTCTGTCACATAGGGCGCTATCCTTGCTTACAAGAGTTTGATAAATTGAGAGCAAGGTATATTTTAGCGTGTTTTGACTATGATGAAAAAACTATTCTCTTCTTTGGTATTAGCAACAGGAATAATCGCGATCGCGCCTCCGTTTAACAGTTGGGCACAATCTAACAGTACTCCCGGTTTAACGATTTTTAGCGGGGTCAAACGAGAAAATATTCTCGACTATCATTTGGATTTTGGGGGACAAGCGGGAGAATGGGATCGCTACCGGTTGCGCATTCCGCCTAACAAATTGCCCGCTAGTGTAACTCAGTTTCATGTGAAATATCCTGATTACTATAAAGGCAAATTTGACACTGATCGAATTGAAGTCAGGATTGATGGGGAGCCCCAACCGGTGAATGATATCACTTGGAATAAAGAGAAACATTTAGTTTCGATTAGTTTAGAAGACCCCCTGGAACCGGAACAACAAGTGGCATTAGTATTTTCTAATGTTAAAAATCCTCGGTTTCCCGGCACATTTTATTTCAATGCCCAAGTGGATGTTGCCAATGATGTCGCTATTCGACGCTATGTCGGAACTTGGATTATCGACATTCAGTAACTGTAAGCGATAATAGTTTTTTTGCGACTTGTGACAAAATAAACATGTTGGGTTTAACGAGTTGAACCCAACCCACCTCAAGCAAGGCAATTCAATAAGGGATTAAACGAAATACCAATGACTGCAAAGACTGCTGTTTCCTCGTCGGATGTTAGGTCGCGTCTGGCGAATGGGATTTTAAGCATTAAACCCATTTATAATCTGGCCAAATCTCGGGCGCGAAAGATGATGATTCAACGCGCTGAGGCAATTGGCGTTCCTTGGCGCGATCGCGTGGCCCAATTAAAAGACCATGATTGGGAAAGTGAACTGGCAACTGTGGAAAATCGCAATCTCCAATACCCTGATTATTATGTTCGCTCTTTCCATGGCAATGGTAGTTACCTAAGCCAGTAGGTTGCCCTACTGACTCGGCTCCAGAACGGTGCGTGATAGTTTCCCATCACACCGCTCCTCATCAACGAACA
>PXPI01000127.1 GCA_003021905.1 Cyanobacteria bacterium SW_9_44_58
CCCTGAAACAGATGGACTTGAACCTTTAGAAGGCTCTCACCAACATGGATATCAAGTTATCGAGGTTCTGTACCCCCTAGGAGGGGTTCTAACCAAGCTTCTGCTTATGCCTCGGATTTCATGAAAAATCCTGCGATTTCACAGGAAACGAATCGCACGAGAAGTACGCGCTTAAGACGGGTAGGACTAAGACAGATATTCTCAGGGAGTTTATCCGTTCCTTGAAATCCTCTGTTTAAGGATGTCCTATCGGACTTTTGTTGGTTGGTGCAAATTCATCTCTCAACAAATCAAAATTATGTTGGGAGTCTTCTTTGCACATTAAGATAAACATTAACTACTCTTGAGCAAAGCCCTCGCCCCTGTTACGAAAATCACGGGTCTAAAGCCCATCCCTTTAGGGATTCCGTGTCGCCTAGTTTCTCCCGTGGAAGCGAGAATCTCTTTCTTTCTAGGGAAGAGAGTGTCAAGACGACACCGTAGGTTAGTCGCTAATACCATTCACAGGTGGATTAAGTTTTTTTTGACCATCTCTTAAATTGAAAACGAATTGATTATGGGGGATTTTTTAATCTCTCGCATCGGCACCATTGAGAGAAACAACATTTAAACGATAAAGCAACAATAGGCTTAATAAGTGAATCGACCAATGCGCGATCGCGAAGCCCCAAATTAAACAAATTACTGCGGTCATTGCTGAGAGAACGCGATAAATATCATTGGCAGTGCGTTGATAATACCAAATACTAACTAGGGCAATCATTAGCAATGTGAGGGGAACGAGGGGCAGTGTCATGGAAATCACCTTTGGCTCAATGGACAAAATTTCTGAGTCGAAGATTACGCCTTCGGAAAACGGAAGACGCCTACTGCGACCATTGGTCAAAGCGTTTGAGATTATCGCTATCTAACGCCCTGCTTAAGTTTTAAATTAGCATTTCTGTTTATGCAATCAACGTATTTTTTGTCACGTTTACCGGAATTTGTCAGAAATATTTATAATTGTTTATATTGATCAAAATTGATTTTAGCTGGTTCCACATTGTTGTCATCGAAAGATAAAAAATTCACCAGCCATGTTTTCAGGTGATAGGTGGCCCGACAATCGTCTTCGTTGTAGCGGATAATGGCATCTAAAAGGGCGCGATCGCGTGTTTTTAACCATTGATCATACCAGCAGACACATTGTTCCCCGCTTGCCTCGGATTCTCGCCATTGAAACCCTAACCACTGGGCAATCGTTTTTAAAGAATAGTTCTCTGTGGGGAGAATCAAAAACCGCGTCACGCGATCATGGAGATCAACGAGTCTTTTGAGGAGTTGCTGCTCTTGTTTTTTAGAAGTTTTATAAAGTGCAGCCAACCGTTTAATGGTTTCCGCTTCATATTTCGAGTAATGATAGATCGGGGCATGGGGATCAAGGCAAACCAAATCTAAAAACTGTTTCCACACCTGTTCCTCTTGTTCGGGAGATTCGGCAATTAACGGATAAAATTGTTCTGTTTGTTGCTCATGATCAACAATTAAAACCCCTAATAGGTAATCTAAATTGCGTTCCGGTTCCGCTTCAATATCAAAGTAAATTTCTCGCGATGCGGTGGGAATGGTTTTTAAGATAGATTGGGAGGAACTTGACTTTAATAAAGGCTGTTTATATAACGTAGAATGCGCCTGTTTTTGCAATCCCGAGGCAATGTCTTTGCCGAATTCCTGGGCTAATAAATTGGAATCCCCATGCGCTAATTCTTCCAAACTTGTTAACCCTAATTGTTTCAACGTTTCATAACGAGTGGGAGTAACACCAGGCAGCAGCGAGAGATGTTCAATTTGTTGTGCCACTTCATAACAGAAGCCTTGCCATTGACATAACCCGCAGCGTTGTTTGGAAATAAAAACTTCCGGTTCCCGGCGAGCGATTAACATACTTAACACGGCATGCAAAACCTCTTCCATCCGAGACATCCAAGTGTTTAACTGAATTTGAGACTCACTATGCGACCTTAAAATCAGACGAGGATTGTTGGATTCACTGCCTTGAATCAGAGATAATAGTTTGGCCTGAAACGCTGCCACAACTTTATATTCAGGTTTGGGACGGCGACCCAGTTTGATGCTAATGGGTTCATATTGCCAATTCCCAAAAATAGAATTCCCCGGTTTCTTAACTAATAAGGTGGGCGTTGCCATTAACGTCACGGGTTCGGGAATGGAAAAGGGAATATTCCAACCCGCTAAACCCGTTTGCCATAAGACTCCTTCTAAAATATACGCTGCCCCTTGTTCCATCATCTCTAGAGTTTCTTTCCCTCTCACTTGCCAATTGTCAAGAGGCGTTTCCGGTTCTTGGCAGGAAATATTGTCCAGGAATTCCCCAATCTGTTTTTGATTTTCTTCCCGCAGCTTTAAAAGAAATTCTGATTGGGCTTGTTGTTCACTGGGATCGCCGTAAAAATCTAAAAACGGTCGGCGATTGCAACGTTTATAGTCTAAAAGGACAATATCGCTTACTAGCATTCGTTGTTATGGTCTTGGCTGGTTAAATTTTTTGCAAACGGGGATAGAGGGAACAACAATCATAAGTTGGGATAGCGGGTCGCTCCCTTATTTTTTGATCTTAGTGTAGCGAAACGGTTACCCTGAAAAGGAAAAACGCTAACAAGGAAACATGGGTTGGCACAAGAAAGGTTATTTTAATTTTGGGGGGCAGGGACCGCTGTCTCAGCAAACCCTGAACGCGATCGTGCAAGGATATGAACAAATTCAGGATTGGGGGCCGTTTGGGACGAGTGTCAATGCCTGGTTGCAACAAGAAAGGGCAAAAACCCGTCAAACCATTGCTGAGGAAGTGGGAACCGCATCGGAGACCATCACTCTGACGGAAAATGTGACCGTTGGCTGCAATATAGCGTTATGGGGACTGCCTTGGCAAACCGGCGATCATATTCTACTGACAGATTGTGAACATCCTGGGATTATTGCTGCGGTTCAAGAGATTGCCCATCGCTGCGGCGTAACCTACTCCACTTGTCCCATTAGGGAGACCTTGAATGAGGGAGATCCCACAACAGTCATCCAACAACATCTTCAAAATAATACCAAGCTAGCGGTTTTATCTCATTTATTGTGGAATACGGGACAAGTTCTCCCCTTAAAAGCCATTACCCGGGTGTGTCATCAATATAATGTAAAAGTGTTAGTGGATGCGGCGCAATCGGTGGGGTCGTTGCCCTTAGATTTACCGGATACAGAGGTAGATTTCTATGCATTTACCGGGCATAAATGGTTATGCGGTCCCGCTGGTGTCGGCGGCTTGTATATTTCACCGGAAACTTTTGAAGCTATTCGTCCTACCTTTATTGGTTGGCGGGGGCTGAATTTAAATGAACAGGGGAAACCGATTAGTTATAAAGATACAGGAGAACGATTTGAAATTGCCACTTCCGCTTATCCTCAGTATATGGGATTAACCAGCGCGATCGCGCAACATCAGCAATGGGGAATTGCAGCCGAACGCTACCGGAAAATTTGCGAACTAAGCGGCATGCTTTGGGAACGTCTTTGTTCACTTAAGGGATTAACCTGTTTACGCACCTCGCCCCCGGAAGCCGGTTTAGTCTCGTTTCAGTTAGAGAACATGGCACATAAGCCCTTTGTGAAAGACTTGGAAAAGGAAGGGTTTCTGTTGCGTACTCTAGCCGATCCCGACTGTATTCGTGCTTGTGTTCATTATTTCACAACCCTGGAAGAAATCGAAGCGTTAGTTAAAACAATAAAAGAAAAATTGTAAATCATCCCCCTCTTGCTTGAGAGAGGGATAGCGAAGGAATTGCAGTTAATCTTCGTGATCTTCAAAGGGATCGTTTAATTCTGCTGAAGGGGGGCCAAACGAGAGATATAAAGAGTAGCCTGTAATGGCAATAACCACAGCCCCAATGGAAATGCTAAAAATAGTGGCGGTATCCATCATGATAAATACAAGAATAAGTCCGATTTATTTACAATTGTACATCTTTCTAAGGTTACTCTCACCCCACTTTGGGAAGACTGCTGCGACAATCAGAGGAAAAACAATCATCAATGTCAATAAGTAGAGATTCTGTGGCGGAAAAAAGATCAAACAATATTACAATTGATGTGAGTAGATTAAGATGACAACTTTAAACAATATGCCACAACGGACTTGGTTAGGAGATATTCTCAAACCCTTAAATTCAGAATACGGAAAAGTTGCTCCCGGTTGGGGAACAACACCTGTCATGGCAGTTTTTATGGGACTATTTTTCGTCTTTTTGCTGATTATTCTGCAAATTTACAACTCGTCTCTTCTTCTGGAAGGATTTGAGGCGGATTGGAGAAGCTTTACGCAATAAGCCCAATTAAAGCAACGGCTTTTCCTGATAAACCCGGGAGATGATTCCGGGTTTTTTTCTTGACTGGTTATTCTTTGGCAATCACCCAAACAGCATGAATTAAGCCGGGAATGTATCCCAATAGGGTAAGTAGAATATTCAGCCAAAAGTGTCCTCCAAAACCGACTTGGAGAAATACCCCTAATGGGGGAATAATGACAGATAAAACAATTCGGATTAAGTCAGCCATTGTCTTTACACTATCCAGACATTGCCTACGCTGTTTATGATAGCTTGAATTAGACTTGTTTGTTATTGGTTTGATTGTCGCCCTAATTCATAAACGCCAAATGCCATACAAGCCAATATCCCCATGCTAATTGCCCAACTGCGTCCGAGACTTGCTTCCACTCCGTAGTTGCAAAGAATCCCTAAGGCAAGAAACGGAAAAATACTGAAAACTGAAGCATAAAACGCGTTTTGCGATTCTCTTGCTGGCCGAGTGCGTTCAAATTCTTTCACCGACAGATAGAGAGAACGCTCAGCAAAGTTGAACCAGCGTCTCAACTGCATCATAATCCACTCTCGTAGGGAAGAAAGACTCAGGTAAAGGGCAAACGCCCAGAGAGTAACACCAGCGACGGTATTGGCGTTAATGTTAATGGGAGGAAGCATTTCAAGCATAGTTAGGAATGATTTGGCAACAATATCGAGGGTATCGTTTCACAAATTTTAACAAAAATTGATAGAGACGGATCCTTTGTGAATTACCCACACTCAATTACCGAAAATCACGGGTCTAAAGCCCATTCCTTTAGGGATTCCGTGTCTGGACTTTTCATCATGGCAATAGGGACTGCCGCGCCTGCGTTCACAGCAACTCCCATGACTTACCCATCAAAATTAATCGCGGTCAGATCTTTTTCTCGTCCGGAACAATTAATAACAACAGTTTGTTGAGATCCAATTACTCCTTGCTTAGCTAATTTTGCCACGCCCACAAATGTCACTGCTGTAGCCGATTCTACCAAAATTCCTTCTGTGGCTGCTAAGGTTTTGGCCATGGTTGCCGCCTCTTGATCCGTAGCCGCAGCGCAATTGCCGCCATAAGTATCGAGATGGTTTTTCAAAAGATTGTACGCTAAACCGGGATTTCCCGTCGCTAAGGTCGTAATCTTGCTATTAGGAAACTTCACAGGAGACACATGACTCTCCCCACCCTGAAAACTATTCACAATGGGAGCGCATCCCGAGGATTGAATCAATCCTAAGGCTGGCATGCTATGTACCAATCCCAAGGTTTGCAATTCTGCAAATCCTTTTGCCACGCCAATGGGTCCCATCCCGCCGCTTACCCCTTGTACATACCAATCTGGGGAACGCCAGCCCAATTGTTCTGCGATTTCAAATCCCAGAGTCTTCATACTTTCCACCCCCGCAAATGTTTTAATGCCCTATCCAAAAATATGCCCTGTTCACTGGCAAATTGGGCAGCAGCTGCTTTGGCTTCATCATAAGTCCCGCCAACTGACATTACCTGAGCCCCATATAAACTGGCTTCTTGAATTTTTGCCTTGGCCACGCCATCGGGAAAAAAGACATAAACCCGCATTCCAGCCCGGGCTGCATAAGCCGAATACGCGATCGCGACATTACCAGTGGAAGCTAAGACAATCTCATTAATCCCTTGTTCTTTTAAAAAAGAAATGGCGACGGTGGCTTGCCGATCTTTAAACGTTGCCGTAGGTCCCTGTCGCTCATCTTTGAGATAGAGCTTTTCCAACCCCATCGCTTCTCCCAACTGCGGTAAAGCAATTAATGGGGTCCACCCTTCTCCCAGCGTCACCGCATTGTCCGAGTGAGTAATGGGCAATAACTCTTGATATCGCCATAAACTGGCGCAGCGTTGGCGAACTTCGGTTTCCCAATGCCCAAAGTCATGACCATCTAAACGATAGCGAGCATTCAAAAGATCGCCGCTGCAACTGGGACAATGACCGCCAAACTCTCTTTCTTGAACCGGCAACGACAACCGGCTCTGTTTTTCTTCATCAAGAACGTAACCACAGCCATCACAACACAAATCAAACTTCTTCCACATGTGCCAACTTATTATACGGATTTGATTAATTAATGCTACAAATAGGTGGAGTAATTGGGAAAAAGGATAAAGGTTAAAGGTTAAAGAGTTACCTAAGCCAGAAGGTCGCCCTCCTGACTCGGCTTCAGAACGGTGCGTGACAGTTTCCCATCACACCGCTCCTCTTAAACAACGCCAGACTA
>PXPI01000128.1 GCA_003021905.1 Cyanobacteria bacterium SW_9_44_58
CAAGGGACTGTGTTCGGAATTCATTTCCGAACTTTATACGTCCCGCCTCGTGTTAGGCAACCTCTAGAATCCTCGTCGATTTATCACGAGGAGTGTCAACACCGCATCGTTCAACCATCAACTTCTCCATCTTCCACTAATGCGATTGTCGTTCGCCAAGATCAAATTGAAGCAGAATGCGCCCAGAGGGTACTGTTGTTTCTCGTAATACCAATTTTCAAAAGTGGCTAGAGAGATACTGCATCACACATCTCTACAAACTGGGGTTAAGTTTCCAGTGACTTTTGATAAACGGTATAACATCGCGCATTTCTATTCATCAAAAAAGAGCGCTCCATGATAACTTGCCCAAAACGGTGTACCCTTAACCTAATCACTCATTTCTACCGCATCGAGCATGAAAATAGATTGAGGCGAAGCCTAACCGAATCGAAGATTCGATTGTCCCGAAGGGACACCGAAGCTCCGCTTCGATCGGTACGGGCAAGCAAAGATTCTTACACCGGAAGAGATCCAATTACTCTTTACTGAAGGATTAGTAACTCCACGCGATCGCCGAAGGCAAGTAGCTTCGCTACATCGCGCGGATAACCGAAGTGTCAGAACGTTGGCTACAACAATATGTTATACCATTTACCAAAAAGATTGCACTAAATGGTTACCGCTCTTTAACTGCGATTTCGGGAAAATTTGTCAGCAGTTATAGTGCAGGATTTCTCAGAATTGGTATTACTACGGAGCCTTAAATTATCAAACTTTCATAGTTTTTGGTGGAAGAATATGACAGTGGAAATGCCAAAAATACAGTGTCATTTCTGGAAAAATTAAGGAAACTAAATGCCGGAAGTCGATTACTGATTATTTGGGATGGAGCCAGTTATCATAGATATAAGGAAATGAAAAAAACTACTTAAATCAAAAAAACAAAAATTTAGAAATTTCGGAAAGACCAATTCACTGTGAAATTTTAGCCCCAAATACTCCGGAGCAAAATCCCGTGGAAGATATTTGGCTCAAAGCTAAAAACTTTTTAAGACAATTTTGGTATAGATTGAACTCATTTGCTCTAGTCAAGTGGCTATTTAAGTTCTTCCTTCAAAACGAAGTTTTTGAGTTTCCCGAGTTACACAACTATGGTTTCTTTACTCAAAAGACACAGCAAAAACTTTCTTAATTGATGACCTCTTATTTTTACAAATGATTTAGGATTGCTATATAATACTATTTTTATAAAGTCGGGCCACAGTAAAAACGCTAAAAATCCCTGCTATAGCGGGACTTATCTGTAGCATTATTTCTTGAAAATAGTATAAAAACTCTAATTGAATAAAATAAATAATTTTAGTTTTAATATTTTTTACAAAAAAAATAGTTTAGTCAAAATATTGTAAACACTTTTTTACTTCGATTAATCGCGCCCCTCAGTTTCCCTTCCGAAACTCCCAAGGCGGCATCCCCGTTAATCGCGCCCTGATTTCGTAAAAATCCCAATTGAGCTGGGCCCCCGGCGATTGCGCAAGGAATTTTTCTAAGTCCCGTTAGGAACACTATCAAGTTATTGCATAGTTATATAATCGAATTTAAAAAAAAGAATTTTCCCCCACTTCAGGAGAGACAGGACTATCAAATAATTCCGGGTAGCCTTCAGCCCTTCATTACAACTTGATTCGCGAATTCTTTTACTCGTTCAATTGGAAGGTCGCTAGCAATTTCACGATCATGTTTCCCTTCATAAAGGCAACTTGATTGGGGACTTCTGAGTTAGTGCAAGTATATCCTTTTGTCGTGTTCGTATCGATAGAGCCGCAATCTACTGTAGTACCTATTTCTTTGCCATTAGGGAGCGTTGTAGGTTCTCCTAGGTCAACTCCCAGCTTGGATGCCGCAGGTGAAAGACGGGCATTAGTAACATAAAAAGAAACTACTCGATCAAGCACCAAACTCACCAATAAAATGCGCCTATTTTATTGACAATAAAAAGTGTCTATCTCATTGGTATGAGCATTTTGATAAAAGGAAGTATCTGTCCGCAATCTCCCTCGAAACTTACCACTCTCATCTCCAACCGCCTCTGCTAGGATACTATCAGATTCTCCGTCGCGAGTCATCTCTCTAAAACCAACTATATTAAACTCATCCCCGGGATCCTCATATATTATTGCCTTAGCGTAACCAGTAGTAGCAACGTACCATCCTGACCAATTTAATTTGGCTTGTACGTACGCATTCCAGAATCCGCAACCAAAGCCGTTTAAGTCTTCATTGAAATCACGCTCTTGTGCACTAGCAGCGTTAGGAGCAAGCACAACAGCACAAGCTACTGGGTAGGAAGCTTCTATCAAGGGTCTTTGATTTGATAGGGGTAGTTCACGGATTTCCTCTTATTTCTAAGCCTTGTCATAACTTGGTATACAACTTGGGGCAGTTGTACTATAAAATGGTCTCGATTCTAACTGTGTTCTAGGCGCGAACAATTATGCCCCGTCGTACCGATCTACAAAAAATTCTCGTCTTAGGTGCCGGTCCGATTATTATTGGACAAGCCTGTGAATTCGACTACTCTGGGACGCAAGCCTGTAAAGCCCTACGAGAAGAAGGCTATGAAGTGGTGCTGGTTAACTCCAACCCAGCCACGATTATGACTGATCCAGAAACGACGGAACGCACTTATGTAGAACCACTGACCCCTGATATTGTCGAAAAAGTGATCGCCAAAGAACGCCCTGATGCCTTATTGCCGACAATGGGCGGCCAAACGGCACTGAATGTGGCAGTGGATTTAGCCAATGCCGGGGTTTTAGAAAAATACCATGTGGATTTGATTGGGGCAAAACTTCCCGCAATTAGCATGGCCGAAGACCGTCTATTGTTTAAACAAGCCATGGCACGCATCAATATCCCGGTTTGCCCCTCCGGGATTGCCAGCAGCTTGGAACAAGCCAGAACCATTGCCAATGAAGAAATCGGCACTTATCCCATTATTATTCGGCCCGCTTATACCCTTGGCGGCAGCGGCGGGGGCATTGCCTACAATCAAGAAGAATTTGAAGAGAAAGCCCAATTGGGACTGGATGCCAGTCCGGTTTCGCAAATCCTGATTGAACGCTCGCTGCTGGGGTGGAAAGAATACGAACTAGAGGTAATGCGCGATTTAGCCGATAATGTTGTTATTATCTGTTCCATTGAAAACCTAGATCCCATGGGCGTTCACACGGGAGATTCCATTACGGTTGCCCCTGCCCAGACCTTAACGGATAAAGAATATCAGCGGCTGCGAGATTACGCAAAACAAATTATCCGAGAAATTGGGGTAGAAACGGGCGGTTCCAATATTCAGTTTGCGGTTAATCCAGTGGATGGGGAAGTGGTGGTCATTGAAATGAATCCCCGGGTATCGAGATCCTCTGCCTTAGCTTCCAAAGCAACGGGTTTTCCCATTGCTAAATTTGCCGCCAAATTAGCAGTGGGCTATACCCTGGATGAAATTCCCAACGACATTACCAAGAAAACCCCGGCTTCCTTTGAACCTACTATTGACTATGTCGTCACCAAAGTGCCTCGCTTTACCTTTGAAAAATTCCCCGGTTCCACCGCCACTTTAACCACTCAAATGAAATCGGTTGGGGAAGCCATGGCCATTGGGCGCACTTTCTGCGAGTCATTCCAAAAAGCGTTGCGTTCCCTAGAAAGGGGGCATTATGGCTGGGGATGCGACTATCCCGAAACTTTGCCGTCTCTCACGCAAGTTCGCGCCGGGTTGCGCACGGCTACCCCAGAACGCATTTTTACCATTCGCCACGCCTTTCTCTTGGGAATGACGGTGGAGGAAATTCATGAGTTAACCAGTATTGATGCTTGGTTTTTAAGCCATTTGCAACAAATTATTGCCGGGGAACACTTTTTGAAACAAACCCCGTTAGCTGAGATTACCGCCGAACAAATGCGGGAAATTAAACAGTTAGGCTTCAGCGATTGTCAAATTGCCTTTGCGACTGGCACCTCAGAAGAAGAAGTAGAACAAGTTCGCAGCGATCTCAAGATCTTTCCCGTTTATAAAATGGTAGATACCTGCGCCGCAGAATTTGAAGCCCAAACGCCCTATTATTACTCTACCTACGAAGTAGGAGAATCGGAAGTGTTGCCGTCGCAGAAACCAAAAGTGATGATCCTCGGCGGCGGTCCCAATCGCATTGGCCAAGGGATTGAATTTGACTATTGTTGCTGTCACGCTTCGTTTTCGCTGCGAGAGGGAGGCTATGAGACAATTATGGTCAATTCCAACCCGGAAACGGTTTCTACCGACTATGACACCAGCGATCGCTTGTATTTTGAACCCCTCACTCGGGAAGATGTGTTCAACATTATTGAAGTGGAACGGCCGCGCGGCATTATTATTCAGTTTGGCGGGCAGACGCCGTTGAAATTGGCAGTTTCCTTAGAAGCATATCTGCATCGTCATCAAGACACCATTCCCACCCAAATTTGGGGCACTTCTCCCGACTCCATTGATATTGCCGAAGACAGAGAACGCTTTGAGGGGATTTTACGGCAATTAGTGATTGATCAACCCCCCAATGGCCTTCCCCGCAGTTATGATGAAGCCTTGGTGATTGCCGGCAAAATCGGCTATCCGGTAGTGGTGCGTCCCTCTTATGTGTTGGGCGGCCGCGCCATGGAAATTGTCTATTCCGACGGGGAGTTGGAACATTACATGAGTTTTGCAGTTCAGGTGGAACCGGAACACCCGATTTTAATCGATAAGTTTTTAGAAAACGCCATTGAAGTGGATGTGGACGCGATCGCGGATCAAGGGGGCAATGTCATCATTGGCGGCATTATGGAACATATTGAACAAGCTGGCATTCATTCTGGCGATTCAGCCTGTTCCCTCCCCCATGTTTCGATTAAGGATACTGCCCTGGCCAAAATTCGCAAAGCCAGCCAACAACTGGCAACTGCCCTAAACGTGGTGGGATTAATGAACATCCAGTTTGCGGTTCAGGGAGACACGGTTTATATTCTGGAAGCTAACCCCCGGGCTTCCCGAACCGTTCCCTTTGTCTCCAAAGCAACGGGACTCCCGTTGGCAAAAATTGCCTCCCTAGTCATGTCAGGGAAAACCCTTGCCGAAATTGGTCAAGAATTTTCCTGGGATCTCTCCAGAGAACCGGAACCGAAACATATCTCTGTGAAAGAGGCGGTCTTACCCTTTGAAAAATTCCCCGGCACCGATGTCATTCTGGGCCCGGAGATGCGCTCCACTGGGGAAGTCATGGGGATTGATTCCGATTTTGGAAAAGCCTTTGCCAAAGCCGAATTAGCAGCCGGTCAACGGTTGCCTTTATCGGGAACGGTTTTTGTTTCTACCAACGATCGCGACAAGCAAGCGGTTATTCCCGTGGTCAAAGATTTCATTGAACTGGGCTTCGATATTATTGCCACTGAAGGCACCAAAGCGGCGTTAGAAGCAGAGGGATTAGCGGTGGAACTGCTGTTGAAATTGCACCAAGGGCGCCCTCATGTGTTGGATGCCATTAAAAACCGCAATATTCAACTGATTATTAATACCCCCACCGGTCAAGAAGCCCAAACCGATGGGCAGTTAATTCGACGGACAGCTTTAGCCTATAAAATTCCCATGGTAACGACCATTGCCGGTGCTAAAGCCAATGTGGCGGCGATTCGGGCCTTACAGTCAGGGGATTTGGAAGTTAAGGCCTTACAGGAGTATATTAAAAACACTTAACCAGAGGCAACATATGGATGAATTCATGGCAAGCGCGATCGCGCAGGCAAAACAAGGCTTAAAAGAAGGGGGCATTCCCATTGGATCGGTTTTAGTGCAAGAGGGCAAAATCCTAGGACAAGGCCACAATAAACGAGTACAAGACAATGATCCCGTAACTCACGCTGAAATCGACTGTCTGCGTAATGCGGGACGGATTGGCAGTTATCAAAACACAGTCTTATATTCCACGCTGATGCCCTGTTATTTGTGTGCCGGGGCAGTGGTTCAATTTGGGATTAAAAAAGTTGTTGCTGGAGAAGCTGACACCTTTGCTGGGGCACAAGCTTTTCTAGCGGAAAATGGCGTAGAAGTCATTAATCTTGACCTGAGTGAGTGTAAACAATTAATGAGCAATTTTATTAAGCGTTCTCCGCAACTGTGGTACGAAGATATTGGTCAATAATAGGGGAAAATCGTCACTTTACTTTCCCCTATTAATTGACTGTCAAGTTTAGTCCTTAGAAAACTGATTCTGCCGTTGCAGTTGCATGTGATCTTTAACGATAATGCCTCCTGAAATAAGGACTGGAACAAGGAAAACAAAAAACCAGGCAATCCCAAGAACCCAGCCTGGGTAATCGCCATAAGCCGTATTGAGATCAGTGTAGAAATTGGTGATGAGTAACGCCGTTAAAATAATAATAACCAAGTACTTGATGGTTAGGTTCCACCACCATTTTCCTAGTTTCCAGAAACTTACTTCATTAATTTCCCGACGCAATTTTTCAGCGCCATAAATCCATCCAGCTAACAAGGCTTGACCAACACCAACAAAAAGCAAATTATAGCTAGTCACAAAATGATCAATGATATCTAAAAAATACAGTCCTGCCCGAGTGGTATAAATAATGCCTGCGAAAAAACCAACTAAACACACCCAAAAGGAAATTTGAGGAAGTTTTATATTTTCTGATCGGTCAAGAAAGACGGTATTAATTGCTTCCACTAACGAAAAGGCGCTATCAATGCCTAAAGTTAAAAGAATGAGGAAAAATAGCAAACTAAATAACCAAGGAAGTGGCATTAAACTTAAGGCTTCCGGAAAAATAACAAAAGCAAGACCAGGACCGCTTTGCTGGGCTAATTCTTCTAAGGGGGTTTCCGTTTGCGTTGCCATATAGCCCAAAACGCCAAAGACCACAAACCCAGCAAACAGACTAATTGCACTATTTAATAGCGCAGTAATCCAACTATCTTTAACAATATCTTCGCCGCTATCCCGATAGCTGGCATAGGCAATCATCACCCCAAAGGCTAGGGTCAAGGTAAAGAAAATTTGGGAAAATGCCGCTCCCCAAACTTCGGGATCTCTCATCGCATTCCAAACCGGATTCAGATATAGTTCCCAACCTTGAAAAAAACCATCTAAGGTAACTGTTCGAATGAATAAAAATACAAGTAAAATAAAGGGTAACGGGACGGTAAAATAAAGAATTTTGCTAAGACTTTTGGTTCCTTGCCAGACTGAAAAATAAATTAAAATCCAAACAACAATTAGCGCTGAAAATATTGGCAAATTAATGCCGCCAATCTGGAAAATGCTATCGCTGATGTTGAGAACTTGTTGATTAAAATAGGCTTCTGTATTTTCAGACCAACTCAGTTTAAAAGAACCGAAAAAATAAATCAACGACCAAGCCATGACGACGGTATAATAAGAAACAATAATAAAGGCGGACAATAATGCCAAAACACCTAAACCGCCAAAACTGGGAAATAGCTTACGGAAAGACCCGATCGCGCCTTGTTGCTTGAGTTGTCCCACACCAATTTCTAAGGTAAGCAGGGGAATGCCCACCACGAGTAAGGCAATCAGATAGGGGACTAAAAAAGCCCCACCCCCATGCTTGGCCGCCAGATACGGAAAACGCCAGATATTGCCAAGTCCGACTGCCGACCCAACAGCAGCTAGAATAAAAACGGTTTTTGAAGACCAAGATTGACGAGTCATATTCGTTTTTAACTTAAGAAAACATTAACTAATCATCATGCTTTAACTGATTGTAAAGGATGAACAATGCATTTTCATGATAAGATAAAAGTTTGCTAAATTTAGCCGGACTCAAATCAAGGTAAAAAGAATCGCACTTTCAGAGAAGAATCCTGATCTCAAGGAGTAATTAGAGCTTTAAAAAAGTTAAAATAAGGGAAAGGAGAGTGTTTGGTTATATTTTAACCGCTAAATCTTGAATGATTGACCAAATTTTTGATTTTCCGCCACTTGGGCTAGAAACTCCGTTATTACTGATTATTTTAATTACCCTAGAAGCGATTTTATCGGCAGACAATGCCATTGCCTTAGCGGCGATCGCGCAGGGATTGCAGGGAGAAAAGCTGCAGCGTCAAGCCCTGAATTTTGGCTTAGTCGTTGCTTATGTGCTGCGCATGACTTTAATTCTTACTGCCACTTGGGTCATCGATTTTTGGCAGTTTGAATTGTTAGGGGCCGCCTATTTGCTATGGCTGGTGTTTAAGTATTTTACTTCCCGTCAAGCGGAAGAAGAGAATCATCATGGCCCTAAGTTTACTTCGTTTTGGCAAGCAATTCCCATGATTGCCTTAACCGACTTAGCTTTTTCCCTCGATAGTGTCACCACTGCTATTGCCATTTCCGAAAAAACATGGTTGGTGATCGCTGGCGGTACGATTGGGGTAATCACCTTACGGTTTCTGGCCGGATTATTTATTCGTTGGCTAGATGAATATGTCCATTTGGAAGATGCCGGTTATATTACAGTGGGCTTTGTAGGCTTGCGATTATTAGTGCGGGTGGTTGCCCCAAGCTTAGTGCCTCCGCAATGGTTATTAATTAATGCCGTTGCCCTTGTTTTTGTTTGGGGATTTTCCGAAAGAGTCCCGCAACAAGAGGAACAAAGCAGCAATTAATCCGCCTTAGAGGTTAGGGGCATTTTATTAAGCTGTTCTAATTTTTGCAAAGGTTGACGAGACTTGCTTTCCCAGTTGTACCAACATTGATGGCATTGCAGGGTTTGCATATTGTCTAACAACCTTTGCCGAATCATTGCTTCTGATTCCACCGCAAATAATAAGCTGAAATACTCGCTCACTTGCTGTAATTGTTCTGTGGATAAATGGCCATTAATTGCAAGTTGCGTTAACTCTCGAATCGCCATGAGTCGCTGCAAACTATGGTCAGCGGTTAACTCTCTCACTAGTTTAGAAAAGCGATCCGGTTGCGGGGCAGCAGCATTAGACGCCAAGCGGTTTGACAATTGCAATCCTAATAAAAGCGTCAGAATCATTCCTTGCGCGATCGCGCCTCCAGCCAACCAGGGATTGTCTAAATCATTCCAAAGCTTTACTGCCCAATAGGTACCAATTCCAGCCAAGCCGCTGCCGGTTAAAGCAATCAATAAACGCCGTTGGGAAACATTTATCCGTTGTTGCCATTGTCGCCAGTAAAGCGGCCACCGTTCCAGGGGAAATTGAAATAATAAGATCAAAACGCCGCCGCCAGCCAACGTTGCCAGCAATAACTGCCAATTCCAAACCAGCATGATGCCAGCGATTCCTAATCCCCATAACCAAAGGGAAGACACTGCCGATTTTTTTCGAGATTGACGTTGACGATAACGGGAAGCGGATTTAGGTAAACGACGGCGAGATGGCTTCTTTGGCCGCACGATTTTCGAGAATAATTTACTCTGGAAGTGTAGTTGATGGAGAAATTGCGCCATGCTTGAACCCATTGGAGTAAAACGAGACTCAGTTGTGACTTCGCTTGGACGGATGGTTTATTACACCCCTAGTGAGCATCCTTGGACAGATGAAACTGTTAGCGAGGGGGACAGTAAATCTACTTTAGTATTTTTACATGGTTTTGGGGGCGGATCATCCGCTTATGAATGGTCCAAAGTTTATCCAGCGTTTGCCAGCGACTATCGCGTGCTTGCCCCGGATTTAATTGGCTGGGGACGTTCCGAACATCCAGAACGCAACTACCGGGTCGAAGATTACCTTACCATAATCCGAGAGTTTTTAACTGCGACTTGTTCGGAACCGGCGACGGTTATTGCCTCTTCTCTCACTGCCGCCTTTACTATTCGCGTTGCTGTGGATCATCCAGAACTGTTTAAGTCTCTGATTTTAACGGTACCGGCAGGACTGTCTGACTTTGGGGAAGATTACAGCAGAACTTTTTTTGCCCAATTTATCAGTTTCCCTGTAGTGGATCGATTGCTGTATTATAATGCGATTGCCACAACCGAAGGCATTCGCAGTTTTTTGGAAAATCGGCAATTTGCCCGCCCCGAACGCATCTATCCTGAAATTGTCGAAGCTTATTTGGAATCGGCCCAACAGGGGAATGCCGACTATGCCGCCTTGTCTTTTGTACGCGGCGATTTATCCTTTGACTTATCCCTTTATTTCCCCCAATTAACCATTCCCACGGCTATGATTTGGGGGCAAAAAACTGAATTTACCTCCCCCGAATTGGGAAAACGGTTTGCTTCCCTTAATCCAAGGGCTGTAAAATATCTAGAGATTTTAGAGGATGTGGGATTAACGTCGCAGTTAGAACTGCCAGCAGTAACCATTGGCTTAATTCGCCGTTATCTGAAATTACTCGGGGAGGTTAATATTAATGATACTGCCTCGAAAGTTGTAACTGAATCCCTCTAACTCTACCGTTGTTCCAATTTTGACTTTATTATTGCCCAAAACTGCCCCATTATCAGTAATTTTGGCCTCTCCTGCCAAGGTGATTAACCAGTCAGTCTGAAATTTTGCTTCTGGACGAGGATCAGGTTTGGCTGTCACGGTACCATCGGGTTGCGGAACAGCAATAGTGTTCGGGAGAAACTTCACTGATTCCACATCGACTTGACCATGGGGTTGATTGCGAATAATTAACTTAGTGGTCTTGTTTTCTTCCCATTCTTTGCGTAGAATGTCTGGGTTTTCCAATCTTAACCCTTGCACCAGCACCTCCATTTGTATGGGTTTAGTTCCCCCCACTTGTGCCACAGACCCAGATGTTCCAGGAAAGATAAAAATCCCAACAATAACGAGTAAAATAACCAGGGCTGCGCCTAAATCGAGAATGCTAATGGTGTTAAACAGCCGTCCTTTGGTGTCAATAAATTTCATGAATACGCGATCGCGCTTTCGGCAATAATGAGATCAATGTTGATTTTATCCGAAACAGTTACTAGTGACTAGTAACCCCACAAATAAAGAGAAACAGATTTCATGAAAATAACTAATACGATTCATTTTCGCAACTTAAAAGGCGATATTCTCGGCGGTTTAACCGCAGCCGTCGTTGCCCTGCCCATGGCGTTAGCCTTTGGGATTGCCTCTGGCGCCGGTGCTTCTGCTGGCTTATGGGGCGCTATCTTAGTGGGATTTTTTGCTGCCTTATTTGGCGGCACACCGACTTTGATTTCTGAGCCCACGGGGCCAATGACAGTGATTCTCACTGCTGTCATTGCTGAACTGACCGCAAATAATCCCGAAAATGGGTTAGCCATGGCATTCACAGTAGTGATGATGGCAGGATGCATTCAAATTTTGTTTGGGGGATTGCGCTTAGGACGTTATATCACCATGTTGCCCTATAATGTGATTTCCGGTTTTATGACGGGAATTGGGGTAATTCTGATTTTTTTGCAACTGCCGCCATTTCTGGGACAAGAAGCGCCGCAAGGCGGCGTCCTGGCTGTCATCCAAAATTTACCGACGCTCATTGCCAATATCAATCCTTGGGAAGCAAGTTTAGGGGGAATTACCTTAGCCATTTTATTTTTGTATCCGCCTCGATTCAAAAAAATTGTTCCTCCTCAACTAGTGGCGTTAGTTATAGGAACTGTCATTGCCCTCATTTTCTTAAGCGACGTAGAAATTCGCACTATTGGAACCATTGGTTGGTGAAATCAGCCGGGGGTTGCCTGAGCTGCAAATGCCTGCCTTTAGCTCAGAAAATTGGCGGTTAATGTTTGTCAATGCGATGGTACTGGGAACTGTGGGTTCCATTGATTGTTCTCTAACTTGTCTGATTGCAGAAGGATTAACCGGTCAAGAAAATCGCTCCAACAAGGAATTAATCGGTCAAGGGATTGCCAATTTAATGACAGGATTATTTGGCGGCATTGCTGGTTCAGGTGCCACCACCCCTACCGTCGTCAATATTCAAGCGGGCGCACGCACAGCGCTTTCTGGGCTGACTCGCGCCTTTGTTCTATTAATTATTGTGTTGTGGGCAGCGCCTTTGACAACCGGGATTCCCTTAGCGGTATTAGCAGGAATTGTGTTGAACGTTGGCATTAATATTATTGATTGGGATTTTCTCAGAAGAGTTCACAAAATTTCTTGGAAAGCAGCGGGAATTGTCTATGGCGTTATCTTACTGACAGTATTTGTGGATTTAATGGTAGCTGTGGGTGTCGGTGTCTTTATTGCCAATATCTTGACCATTGATCGCCTGTCTCGATTCCAACCCAATGCGGTTAAAGCGATTACCGGTACTGATGATGAAATTGACCTGAATTTAGAAGAGAAAGAAATTTTAGAGTCAGCCAATGGGCGAGTGTTATTATTCCATCTCAGTGGTCCTATGATTTTTGGGTTAGCCAAAGTCATTGCTAGAGAGCACCGTGCCATCAGCAGTTATGATGTATTGATTGTGGATTTGAGCAAGGTTCCCATGGTGGGGGTTACCTCTTCCTTATCCCTGGAAAATGTCATTCAAGAAGCAATTAATGCGGGACGAGCTGTTATTATTGCCGGTGCTGCAAGCAACGTGAAAGAACGCTTAGCCCAGTTGGAAATTGCCGGGCTAATTCCCCCCGAGTGCTGGATTGACGATCGCGCAACTGCGCTCAGACGTGGTTTGGCAATTGTTCGTTCCAGCGGGCAGCACTCGGAACGCTCAACGGTCTAAACCTGATAGATTGCTATGCACTCGGCGCATTGAAATTGTTCCCCTGTTTTCGCTTCCAAAGCGCATTTCTAGCTTGTTCGCGATCGTCAAAATGGACTTTTTCCGTTCCTAAAATTTGATAGTCTTCGTGACCTTTTCCGGCAATTAAAACGCCATCTCCCGGTTGCGCCATTTGGATGGCTTTTTCAATGGCAGTGGCGCGATCGCGCTCGATCACAGGCTGATTCCCCTCTTTCATCCCTTCTAAAATATCGTCAATAATGCGTTGGGCATTTTCCGTGCGGGGGTTATCAGAAGTCACTACCGGAACATCGGCTAAGTTGGCCACAGTTCTTCCCATAATCGGGCGCTTGCTGCGATCGCGATCGCCGCCGCAACCAAAAACGCAAATCATCCGTCCAGGAATAAAGGGACGCGCTGCGCGCAAGGCATTGTCTAAACTGTCGGGGGTATGAGCATAATCGACAATCACACTGATTTCTTGTTCAGGATGGGTTTCAATCCGTTGCATGCGCCCCGGTACCCCTGGAAACTGAGGTAACGATCGCGCGATGGTTTCCAATTCCACACCCAGGGATAAGGCTGCCCCCACTGCTGCCAATAAGTTGGAGAGATTAAACTCGCCCACTAAGGGAGAACGAAATGCAATGCCGCCTTGAGGCGTTTTTAAGGTGCCTTTTACCCCATTCACGTCATAGGTTAAATCTTGGGTATATAAGTCGGCATTGGCATCTTCAAGACTATAAGACCAGACTTGATCCGGAGGCAGTTCTTGGATTAAGCGTTGGCCATACTCATCATCGCAATTAATGATCGCGCGATTTTTGAGATATTCCGGGCGAAATAGCAACGCTTTTGCCTGGAAGTAGTTTTCCATGGTGCCATGAAAATCAAGGTGATCTTGGGTTAAGTTGGTAAACACCGAAACTTGAAACTCGCAGCCTTTCACGCGGCCTTGGGCTAAGGCATGGGAACTGACTTCTAAGACAGTATATTCATTCCCGGCTTGTTGGGCAGTGGCTAATTGCTGTTGCAGTTCCACAGCAAAGGGAGTGGTATAGTTGGCAATGCGATTGTAGCCCTGCCAACGGGCATAAAGCGTTCCAAACAGGGCAGTGGGGCGTTGGGACTCGTTCAGAAAGAATTCAATAAGATGGGTCGTGGTGGTTTTGCCATTGGTGCCGGTAACACCGACTAAATTTAGTTTTTGTGAGGGATACCCATAAAACGTCGCTGCCAGTTGCCCGCAAAAATCGATGATATTTTCCACAGGAATAACACAAACATCGGAACTGGGAGGATACCGTTTCGCGGCTTCTGGCGTGATAAGGGCTGCGATTGCCCCAGACGCGATCGCGCTTCGCCAAAAATCGCCGCCATCTACCCGGGTTCCCGGCAACCCAATAAACAAGTCTCCCTCTTGACATTGGTGGGAATTTGTGGTGATAGAGTTGATTTCTTGGTAAAGATTCGGGGAATCGGGAAGTTGAGAAAGGGTGGGGATTGTTGCTAATAACTCATGCAAGTTCATGATTGGTACTCCTGAAACACACAGTGATAACTAATGATTATTAATTGTTATTGTCGGCCAATCTGTGTTGTTTGTTTCTTTTGATCGTTTCCCATCTCTAAAACAGAGTCAACTCCCTATTCCCGATACCAACGGGTGTTTCCGCCCGGTTGATCAATTAACTTAATGCCTTGGGCTTGCAATTCATCCCGAATGCGATCTGCTTCAGCAAAATTTTTTTCCTTGCGGGCAGCGACACGCTGTTCAATTAACGCTTGCACTTGTTCATCACTGAGAGATGTATCTGCTTTACCGTCTCCTTGCAAGTTTCCTGTTTCTTTCACTTCCGGTTTCAATCCAAACACATCCGCTAATTCTGCTAAAGTATGCCATTTTACCGCTAATTCTTCCGACGACGCTTCCGCCCGTCCCTGATGCAACAGAAGATTTCCTTCCTTGCGCAATTCCTTAGCTAGTTCAAAGAGAATCGCTAACCCACCGGCAAAATTAAAATCATCATCAACCACATCAGCAAACCGTTGCTTAATCTGTTCATCGCTTTGCTTGGGCGGATTATCTTCCCAGCCCAGTTGCTTGCCGTAATTTTCTTGAAACAGAAGTCCTTCTTTTAGGGTATTCCAACCATTTCTTGCCCCATCCAACCCTTCTTCGGTAAAGTCAACCGGCTTACGATAGTGGGTTTGCAGAATAAACAACCGCACGATCATGGGGTCTCGTTGCTCTAATAAATCCCGAATCGTAATAAAATTCCCGAGGGACTTTGCCATTTTTTCGCCGCCTACTTTGACCATGCCATTGTGCAGCCAATAGCGGGCTAATGGCTTTCCTGTCGCTGCTTCGGATTGGGCAATTTCATTTTCATGGTGAGGGAACATCAAGTCGCCGCCGCCCACATGAATATCAATGGTTTCTCCCAATTCTTCTTTTACCATGGCGGAACATTCAATATGCCAGCCGGGACGACCTTCACCCCACCGCGAGGGATA
This sequence comes from Cyanobacteria bacterium SW_9_44_58, assembly GCA_003021905.1. Classification (GTDB taxonomy): domain Bacteria; phylum Cyanobacteriota; class Cyanobacteriia; order Cyanobacteriales; family Rubidibacteraceae; genus Halothece. The sequence goes on from PXPI01000128.1 coordinate 15,210, forward strand.
AGACGTTTCCCCCGGTTTCGCGGCTTTCCAGAGGGCAAAATCAAAGGGATCGCGCTTTTTGTCGGTATCGGGATCAGTTTCTTCCACGCGGCCGCTTGCCCCTGCTTTTAAATCTTCTAATTTCCGTCCCGAGAGTTTGCCATATTCGGGAAATTTGCGCACCGAATAATACACATCGCCGCCTGCGGGATAAGCATAGCCTTTGCTTTCCAACTCAGAAACCAAGCGTTGCATCCCATCCAGGGTATGAGTAGCGCGGGGATAGGCATCCGCTTTTGCTACACCGAGGCGTTCCATGTCTTCAAAGTAGGCTTGAATAAACCGTTCTGAAATTTCTTCCATACTTACGCCTTCGGATTGGGCACGTTTGAGAATTTTGTCGTCAATATCGGTAAAGTTCTGAACATACTGCACCTCATAGCCTCGCCATCGCAAATAACGGCGAACCACATCCCAAACGAGACAAGTGCGTCCATGACCAATATGGCAATAATCATAGACCGTAATGCCGCAGCAATACATCCGGATTTTGCCCGGTTCAATGGGAGTAAACGGTTCTTGGCGATCGGTTAAACTATTGAATACGGTTAAGGTCATAGCGCAGTTAAGTAATAATTGAGAAAAGACAATGTTATACGTGATTGGGTCTCAAGTTGATTATGGAAGCAACAAATCCACAGAATCAGGTTACCGAAGAAATGGACACGCCTAAGATGGGGTTACCGGTTACCATCATCACAGGTTTTTTAGGTAGTGGCAAGACAACCCTTCTCAATCATATTTTAAGCAACAACGAAGGCTTGAAAACAGCCGTTTTGGTCAATGAGTTTGGGGAAATCGGCATTGATAATGATTTAATTGTTCAAAGCGACGACAGCATGGTGGAGTTGAATAACGGTTGCATTTGCTGCACCATCAATACAGATTTAGCGGAAGCGGTTTATAAGGTTTTAGAACGCGAAGAAAAAATTGATTATTTGGTGGTGGAAACCACTGGCTTAGCGGATCCCTTACCCGTGGCTTTAACCTTTGTCGGATCTGAGCTGCGGGACATGACTCGTTTAGATTCTATCGTGACGGTGGTGGATTGTGCGAACTTCAGTCTGGATCTCTTTAATAGCGAGGCAGCCTATAGTCAGATTTCTTATGGGGATATTATCCTCATGAACAAGACAGATTTGGTGAGCGAGTCGGAGGTGGAAGCCTTAGAAAACCGGATTCGCGAAATCAAGGAAGGACCTAGATTTATTCGCACTCAAAATGCCAATGTTCCTCTGCCGTTAGTGTTGAGTGTGGGCTTATTTGAATCCGATCGCTACTTTCAAGCTGCCCAAGACCATGACCATCACCATGATCATGAACACGATCATGACCATCATTCCCATCATTTAGATAATGACGGCTTCACGTCTCTATCCTTCCAAAGCGATCGCCCGTTTTCCATTCGAAAATTCCAATCTTTCCTGGATAATGAATTGCCCGAGAACATCTTTCGCGCCAAGGGCATTCTCTGGTTTGAAGAAAGTCCGGATCGTCACATCTTCCACTTAAGCGGCAAACGCTTTTCCATTGAAGATGACGAATGGAAAGGGGAACCGAAAAATCAAGTGGTCTTCATTGGTCAAAATTTGGATTTAGAAACCTTAAATCAGCAGTTGGAAAATTGTTTAGCGGATTCCTCTAAAGCCTCGAAAGCTTCGTCGACTCGCGGCAAAGGATTTGGATAAGTTTGTGAATGTTTCTGGGGAAAGCTGAGGATCAGTCTTCGCTTTCCCTAGGTTGGTTAGCAAAAATACTTACTGATTGCGCGGAGTGTCAAGTGAACATTACTGGTAACCAGTGGCGACTTAATTTTCTCGTTTGGTTTCTCAACAGGGAGCGTTAATAATAATTTATTCTCAAGCTTTCTAATCTTTCTATTTATATTACTTATTACGTGAGTCCTTCACATTCTTTAAAAGAGCACGAAATTTTAGGCTTACAGATGACAAAACTTGGACAAAAGGATGTTATTCTATAAATAAGCAATGAGATTGTGGGCTTAATGTAGCTAAAAATCCAAAAACCGCCCCAAATTTACTGAACTGTCGTCGTCAATCCCAAAAAAGGCCTTTTCAGAGAAGCGAAGCAACGCACTAATTAAATCCGGGCGATTGTAACAATTTTTGAAATAGAGATTGACAAAACTCGAAATTTCGTAAAAGAAACTCTGTTATCTGGCTTGTTATCCTTTGGTTAGAACTATTGAGCAAGGAAAATTATGGTTTATCAAGGACACTTTGGGACTTATACGATTACTGAGCGCGATCGCGCAGAAGTAACTGTTTATCGTAGCGGTTTATTGGTTGCAGCGTTAAGTTTTGCCGTGGGAACGCTTTTATTCTTTTGGCAAGGAGCAACCCCAGTTGTTTTACAAAGCCTCACTTATTTATATGGAATCTTTTCTATAGCTTTAGGTATTAGTTTATTAACCATTCACATTTATCTGATTCCGCTACATCGTCTCTTACAAATCTTTTGGGGACTCGGAACCATGTCGGCCATCATTATTGGCTTTCAAGCGGATGTTCCCCTTGCCTCATATATCTATAATCATCCGCAAACGATTTTTGGCATTGGATTTACCTTTGCCTCGCTCACCGGCATCTATTTCAAAGAAGGGTTCTGTTTCCATCGTTTGGAAACGCAAATTCTCACGCCGATTGTTCCGGTTTTATTGTTGGGTCATCTAACAGGCGTCATGTCGCCGCAACTGGAACAAATTTTATTAGGCGTTTGGACCATGGCTTTCCTTATCTTTGCCATTCGCAAATTTCCCCAAGATGTTCCTTCTGATATTGGGGATAAATCAGTTTTCGATTATCTTAAACAGCAACGAGCTTCTTCTTAAACTCTCTAATTACTGTTAGGAATGGGGCTTACCGGGCTGATGGGACAAATCATGATTGTTGCAATTAGCCCCTCGTTTTACTTTAACTGGTTGGAAATAGGATTAATGAACTACTGGCTAGTCGCTTCGCTGAGCGAGCGGTTTCTGACACTTGTTCGCTTCCACTTAATAAACCTTTCCAGCTTGACCGGAGGTGGATAGCTGGGCGTCTGACCAGGCGGGTTCCCAGCCCCAATAATTTCAAAAATAAAACAAGACCCTCCAGTGACTAAGCACTGAAGAGGCCTTAAGAAATAGCGGGAGGCGGATTTGAACCACCGACCTTCGGGTTATGAGCCCGACGAGCTACCAGACTGCTCTATCCCGCGTCGCACCTTCTAATTATAAACATAAACATTGAGCAGTGACAACTGTGAAAACAAATTTTTTCCTCATTTCCACTTCCGCTTCAATTTGATTAAGATCTTGCTACAGCAAGTGTGACAAGGGATTAAGTTTCCTCTAAAGTAGGAAAAATCGCTCATTTGTATTAACTTAACTCTTAGATAGTTAGCATGAACATTCATCAGTCTTTAGCATCATTTCAAAAGTTTGGCGTTAATTTAGGTTTAACTCGCATTGAAAACTTATTGAACAAACTCGGAAATCCAGAAACAGAAGTTCCGCTCATTCATGTGGCAGGAAGCAATGGCAAAGGGTCAGTGTGTGCCTATTTATCTTCGGTTTTCACCGCAGCTGGTTATCGCGTTGGGCGCTACACTTCTCCGCATTTAGTGAATTGGACAGAACGGATTTGTCTCAATGAACAACCGATCGCGCAAGGGGATTTTTTGGATCTGTTAGAAACAGTTAAAGACGCAATTGGGGAGAACAATTCCGAGGAAGAAACACCGACGCTGTTTGAAGTAGTAACAGCAGTAGCTTGGCTGTATTTTGCCCAACAAAAAGTAGATGTTGCGGTAATGGAGGTGGGATTAGGCGGACGCTTAGATGCGACAAACGTCAAAGATGAAGTCTTAGCTTCACTCATCATGCCCATTAGCATGGAACATTGGCAACATTTAGGGGATACCCTCACTAAAATTGCCACCGAAAAAGCAGGAATTCTAAAATCTCATTGTCCAGTATTAATTGCCCCGCAAGATCCTGAAGCCGCCACGGTGATTCAACAACGGGCTGATGCTTTAAGTTGTCCTGCCGCTTGGGTTAAACCGGCAACAATGACTGCGGATAACTGGGCAATGTATAATGGAATAACTTATCCGTTACCGTTACCGGGACCGGTGCAATTAACCAATTCTGCCGTTGCTGTTGCCACGCTGCAATATCTCCGGCAGCAGAGCTGGCAAATTTCCGACGCTCAAATTCGAGACGGAATGAACAACACGCGCTGGTTAGGGCGGCTGCAGTGGGTAAAGTGGCAGGGGCGCTGGCTGCTTCTCGATGGCGCCCACAATCCCGCCGCTGCCCAAGCCCTTCGGGAGTATGTAGATACTCTACCCCAACCGGTTACCTGGATCATGGGGATTTTATCCACGAAAGAGCAGGACAAAATTTTAAACCATCTCGTTCGTCCTGGAGATACCCTCTACACCGTTCCGGTTCCCGACCACGGTACCACCCCAGCAACAGAATTATGTCAGATGCAACAACAAGTTAATGATTGTTTTCCCTGTGATTCTCTAGAAACGGCCTTGCAAACGGTTTCTTCTCTGCAGCCGCAATCGCCGACAACGATTCTGTGTGGATCGCTTTATCTGGTGAGTTATTTTTTGGGAAACTGTCTTCACTCTGATGCTGCTTATTGCTAATCCCGAATCACCCAACGCCACAGCGGATGGGATTTTCCTCGTTTCCGAATTCGTCGCACTTGTCGTTCTAAATGACGCCGATAACGAGGGGAAAACCCAAATAAAATATTGTTGCTTTGCCACAATAAAACAGCGGTTGTTATGCCCAAACACCATGCCAGCGCGATCGCACAACCCGGGTTAAACAGTAAGGCATAACGCAGGGCAGAAATCGTAAAATAATCCTGCATCAAGGCAATTTCTTCTCGCAATTGCCAAAAGACAATCGGGGTAATAACTAACCAGGACACAATGACCAGCAACCAACGACCGTAAATCATCAACCGATGGAGTGGCTGCACCTGCTTGGGAAATTCTGGATCGTCAAATCGAGAGTCAGTCACACTTGCTCATTCGAGGGTTCTGGTTTCCTTGCCTGGTACCGTTCCCGCCACCAAGCCAAGAGGGTACTGGCTAAAAAAATGCTAGAATAAGCGCCTAAGATGAAGCCAATCATTAAGGCAAAAGCAAATTCCTTTAAAGTATCCCCGCCAAACAACAAAATTGCAAGTAAGGGCAACACGGTGGTTAATGTTGTATTGATGGATCGCGTCAAGGTTTGATTCACTGCATCATCCACTACCTGATTCATCTCGGCTTCCGGTTCAATTTGGCCCGTTTCCCGAATCCGGTCATAAATAACAACCGTATCGTTAACAGAAAAACCGATAATTGTCAAGAGAGCGACCAGAAATAAACTATCTACTTCCACGCCGGCAACCAAGCCTAAAATGGCAAATATCCCAGAGGTAATCAGGGCATCGTGGAACAAGGCGACAATGGCAAACACCGCATAATCCAATCGGAAACGAATGCTAAGATAAGCAATAATCCCAAAAAAGGACACCATCAGCGCTAAAATTCCCGAGCGAAACAATTCTTGTCCGATGGTGGGACCCACTGTATCAATTTGCGTCTGTTTCTGGTCAAATTTTCCCAGCGCCGATTCCAACGTTGATACCAAGTTTGTCCGTTCTTCCACATTCAGGGTTTTTGTACGAATCGACAAGCCTTGACGGTTGTCTCCCACTACCTGAATACTTGCTTCAGTTAATCCCTGTTCCGTTAAAAGTTCTCGGACTTGTGCAATATCTATGGGTTGCTCACAGTTATTGGGAATTGAGCAATTCTGTTGTAATTGCAAACGCGTCCCCCCGACAAAGTCAATACTGGGACGAAGCGGCGCATTAAACTGGGTATAGGAGAAAACCATTGCCAGCAGGGAAATGATGACTGCCAGCGCCGACACCATCCACCAAAAATATCGTTGTTTGATAACTTTTAATCTCATTTTGGAGCAACCGCCAACTTCGGACAGAATAATTCAGGTTTTTTGCGAATATTGGGAAAGCCTAACACGGCAAATAACAGAAACGTTCGCGTACAAGTCAATGCCGTAAACAGACTGATTAGCACACCAATGGCTAGGGTTACGGCAAATCCTTTAACTAACCCTGACCCTAACCAAAATAGAGCAGCGCAAGCAATTAGGGTGGTCACATTACTATCGACAATACTGGAAAAGGCGCGATAGAATCCGGATTCCACTGCTCGATAAAGGGTTTTTCCAGCTCGCAGCTCTTCCCGCGTGCGCTCAAAGATAAGAACGTTGGCATCCACCGCCATGCCAATACTGAGAATAAATCCGGCAATGCCGGGTAAGGTAAGCGTCACGCTAATCAACACATAAGCGGCAAACGTGAGCAAGGCATAGATGGCGAGGGAGACATTGGCAATTAAGCCGGGTAAGCGATAGTAAACCGCCATAAAAATTAAGACCAAAACTAAGCCCGAAATCGCTGCCCAGATACTGCTTTGAATACTTTCTTGCCCTAAGGTAGCACCAACGGTTCGGTTGGCCACAATTTCCACGGGCAAAGGCAATGCGCCGCCGCGCAATTGAATGGCGAGATTTCTTGCTTCTTGCGCTTGAAACTGGCCGCTGATGGTGGCACTCCCGCCGGTAATGCCATTATCGGCATATTGGGGAGCAACGCTGGGGGCGCTTACTAAAACATTATCCAGAAATATCCCTAATGTTCTTCCGGTTCCAGCAACCTCTTTTGTTAATTCTGCAAACTGGGTCGCTCCTTGTTGGTTGAATTGAAGGACTACTTTCCAATTGTCTCCCGCTTGCAGCGGTTGAGCGCGAGCATCTTGCAGTGCTTTTCCTGTTAGTTGCGCAGGGCCAAATAGTTCTCGGAGTTCGTTATTAACTTGTTCTAACTGGTTTGCAGTTTGTTTAATCTGTTCCGCATTTTCTTCTGGATTCTCTCGTAATTGGTCTAACTGACTACGTAACTGCTGACGGCGGGAAAAGGTCGTTTGAAATTCTTCCTGCGTTCCTTTTTTCTGTTGCCGAAATTCTAAACGAGCCGTTCCCCCTAAGACTCGCTCGGCTTGAGCCGGATTGCTTACCCCCGGCAGCTGCACCGAGATTTGATCATCCCCCACAGTTTGGACAATGGGTTCTGAAACGCCTAAGCCATTAATCCGATTTTGAATCACTCGCTTGACTGCTTTTAAATCTTCTTGACTAATTTGTTGAATTTCTTCTGTTGTTTTTACCTGAAGGGTTAATTGCGCGCCTCCTCTTAAATCCAAGCCCAGAGGAACTGAAAATTGCACCAGTACCACTAAAGCGGCAATGACCAATAAGAAAATGAGCGCGATCGTGGAACGCTGTTGTTGCATTGATTATACCTTTAGACTTTCAAAGCCATCATTTCTTCAACCGCAGAAACAATTTGAGGAGGTTGAACAATCGTATGCCATTCTAATGTTCCATTATAAGGAGTGGGAATATCTTGAGACGATAAACGCACCACGGGCGCATCCAGTTCATCGAATAATTCATCGTTAATGAGGGCCGTTAATTCAGCACCAATGCCCCCGGTTTTCATACATTCTTCCACAATAACCACACGATGGGTTTTGCGAATAGACTCGCTAATGGTTTCCATATCTAAGGGTTTCAAGGAAATTAAATCAATTACTTCTGGATCAATCCCTTGTTCTTCCAAAGGTTTAACCGCTTGCAAGACATGATGACGCATCCGGGAATAGGTCAAGATGGTAACATCTTTTCCGGAACGGACCATTTCGGCTTTGTCTAAGGGGAGGCAATAGTCTCCTTCGGGTAAATCTTCTTTCAAGTTATAAAGCAGAACGTGCTCAAAAAATAGGATGGGGTTATCATCGCGAATAGCGCTTTTCAGCAGCCCTTTGGCATTGTAAGGGGTGGAACAGGCAATGAGTTTTAGTCCCGGAACTGCTTGAAAATAAGCCTCTAAGCGTTGCGAGTGTTCCGCCCCTAACTGACGGCCAACGCCGCCCGGTCCCCGAATTACCAGGGGAATTTTAAAATTGCCGCCGGAGGTATAGCGCAACATTCCCGCATTATTGGAAATTTGGTTAAACGCAAGTAGCAAAAATCCCATATTCATGCCTTCGACAATGGGACGCAATCCTGTCATTGCGGCCCCGACAGCCATGCCAGTAAAACTGTTTTCAGAAATCGGGGTATCTAATAAACGGAGTTCTCCATATTTTTTGTAAAGATCTTTGGTGACTTTGTATGACCCGCCATAATGGCCAACGTCTTCTCCCATTACGAAAACGGTGTCATCCCGGGCCATTTCTTCATCCGTTGCTTCCCGTAGAGCATTGAAAAAAACTGTTTCTGCCATGTTGAATCCCTTAAAACGAATAAAGGCTATTGCAAATGAGATCGTATCATCAAATCATCTCCCAAGAGGTGCCGGTTACCGATAGAGTTTCATTTAGGTTTAAAGTAATATATCATCAATTTTTTAGTCGTTCTAACATTGCTAGAATGCCCAAAAAAGGGGAAAACGCGATGCGTACTTGGGAATCCGATTGGCAACATGGATTTCTCACTGCCAATCAAGTTAGATTGCACTATGTTACTCAAGGGAAAGGCCCCTTAATGTTGATGCTGCATGGTTTCCCGGAATTTTGGTATTCCTGGCGGCACCAAATCCCGGAATTCGCTCAAGATTATGAAGTGGTTGCTCCCGATTTACGAGGCTATAATGATAGCGATAAGCCGCAGGAGGTTTCTGCCTATGCCATGTCCCAGTTAGTCCAAGATGTGAAAGGGCTAATTGAAGGACTCGGCTATGACCGTTGTATCTTAGCGGGACATGATTGGGGAGGCGCGATCGCGTGGCATTTTGCTTATGCCTATCCCCAGATGGTCGATAAACTTATTATCATGAATCTGCCGCATCCGGCTAAGTTTGCGGAAGGATTGCAAACCCCGCAACAATTGCTGCGCAGTTGGTATATCTTCTTTTTCCAGTTGCCTTGGTTGCCGGAACAATTGTTGCAATGGGATGACTACCGCGCGATCGCGCGTGCTTTTACGGAAATGCTGGTAGATCAAAGCGCGATCGCTGAAGAAGATATAGAAGCCTATAAAGATGCCGTTGCTAAACGAGGCGCATTGCCAGCAATGATCAACTACTATCGCCAAGCCTTCTGGGAAATTTTTAATCTCAGGCAACAGCAATGGGGCGTATTAGATGTTCCTACTCTCATGATCTGGGGAGAAGAAGATACTGCCCTGGGCAAAGAACTCACTGAAGGAACCGATAACTATGTCCAAGATTTCCAAATTCATTATATTCCCAACTGCAGCCACTGGGTGCAGCAAGAACAGCCGCAATTAGTGAACGCCTATATGCATGAGTTTTTGCAGGATAGCAAAGCACCTGCCTAATTGTTCTTAATACGCTACTGCTAACAATGGACTTAGCATCCTTACTCAGAAAGAAGCGTCAAATTAGAGTGATCGGATTTGATGATGCCCCATTTGTGCGAGAATCGAAAGGAAACGTTCCGGTAGCAGGGGTTGTTTGTGCCAATACTCGCTTTGAAGGGATGGTATGGGGACACATTCAACAAGACGGTTTAGATGCCACAGAAACAATTTCTACCTTACTGCGGCAAAGTAAGTTTTTCCTGCAATTGCATATTGTTCTTTTAGATGGGTTAGGATTTGGCGGCTTTAATTTAGTGGATCTTCCCGCCTTAGCTGACAATTTACAACTTCCCTGTGTTGCCCTAATGCGGCGTTACCCCAAATTAGACAAAATGAAAGACGCAATTTCTCGTCTTTCCCATGTGGAAAAACGTTTAGAACGCTTAGAAAAAGCAGGAAAAATTTATCATTATCCCCCTTTCTACTTTCAGGTGTCGGGAGAACATCCTGATACCATTGCTCAGACACTCAGCTATTTAACCGATTGCGGAAAAGTTCCGGAGGCTTTACGCTTAGCGCATCTCATTGGCGCAGCAGTGATAAAAGGCGAAAGCGGATCTCAAGCCTAATTCTGCAACAATTGTCCCCACCCCAGAATATCAATTGGGATGGGGGATTGATGCCTAAGCTGTTGTGAGCAAGGCTAGTATGCTAATCCCATACTGCGGGTTGTTTCTGCACCGAGATAAACTCGGACGCTTAAAAAGTCAGTGGGACAAGCTGTTTCACAGCGTTTACAGCCAATGCAATCTTCTGTGCGAGGAGAAGAAGCAATTTGGCCTGCTTTGCAACCATCCCAGGGGACCATTTCTAAAACGTCAAGCGGGCAAGCGCGGACGCACTGAGTGCAACCAATGCAAGTGTCGTAAATTTTAACGCTATGAGACATAATTAAGACTTACTCCTTAACTAAAATTTATCAAATGAGGACACCATTCAGATTCAGTTTACCGCAAGGATTTGACCACACTGTACAGAAGCAATAAGAAACTTTAAACTCTGTAACAAATTCCTTAACCAGAACAGTTTTAAGGGCTACCTCCTTAATTTTCTTACAGAAATCGCCGCACGCGCCAACGTGCTTTTAGCCGTTGGATATAAGGCCCGGAGCAGAGGTGAGGATGAGTTGAAGGCTTCGATAGCCTGAAACGAACAAACTGATCAAGTTTGTGTTATTATTTATAAAGTCAGTTTAAGTTTTCTAAATGTTAACCCTTAACTTCCAGTACAAGCTAAAAGTTAACCGGCGACAGGC
>PXPI01000129.1 GCA_003021905.1 Cyanobacteria bacterium SW_9_44_58
TCATTTTAATAGCGAATCGTTGCATCTATTTCAAGTTTGACCCTTGTTATCAACGATCGCGCCTCTTCTTTATATTTTCTTTAGGAACAGTCTCTTAATCAAAAGGCTTATGGGTACGCGATCGCGGCTGGAATTGCGTTAAGTATTCATTTTGCCGCTTGGATTACTTCTCTCTCTTTTACCTCCATTGCTGCTTCCACCACTATTGTTACCACCAATCCCATTTGGGTTACTTTATTATCTTGGTTGTGGTTTCAAGAAATACCAAAACGCCTAACGATTTTGGGAATTATTATTGCCTTGCTCGGTGGATTTTGTATTGCCGTTGGCGATGCCGATACTCTCAACAGCGGTAGCAATCCCTTACTCGGGGATGGCTTAGCGTTACTTGGCGCTTGGTCAGTGAGTTTCTATTTATTGTTGGGAAAACAAGCGCAAGCCTTGGGATTAACTATTAAAAATTATAGCGCGATCGCGTACACAACCGCTGCGATTGTCTTATTACCCTCGCCGTTATTTTTTGGGATCAATTACTTTGGATATCCCACAGAACTTTATGGCTACTTATTAGGAATGGCAATTTTTTCCCAAGTTTTAGGACACACCAGTTTTAATTGGGCGGTACGTTTTATTTCTCCCACGTTTGTTACGTTAGCCATTTTATTTGAACCAGTTACTGCTAGTTTTCTAGGCTTTTTAATTTTTGGCGAAATTCCCAGTCAGTTAGTATTAATTGGCGCATTGATTTTATTAGCTGGTGTTGCGATAGCGGTTTTAGCGCAAAATCAGTTAAATCAACCGACTTAACTTCAGAATAATGGGAAGAATTTATTTAGAGGATCTACTTGTGATGAAATTTGGTAGATTGCAATTTATCATAAGCGCGATCGCGTTCTTATTAACTTTTCCTTGTTCATTGCGAGGAATGGATGCAACGGCAATCCATTGCTTGGGAATTTTATAATGACTGAGATGTTGCTTTAACTCTTTTTCGATATCACAAATTGTCACCGATTTATTCTTGGGAACATAAACGGCACTCACGACTTCTCCCCAATTTTCATCGGCAATGCCCATAACATAAACATCGGTTACCAATCCTGTAGATAAAATTGTTGCTTCCACTTCATCCGGAAACACATTCTCGCCGCCGCTGATAATTTTGCGACTATTGCGCCCAACAATATGAAGATAACCCCCTTGGTCAAAATAGCCTAAATCATCTGTAATGAACTCCTCTCCAGTCCAATGGGAATCAGGATAATAACCCAACCCTAAAGACTCGCTGGCAATGGTAACTTCTCCCACTTCTCCCGTTGATAATTTCTTTCCTTCTTCGCCAGTAATAGAAATTTTGGCATGGGGTAAAACCTTTCCCGCACTGTTATTGCCAGCCAGAAAATCCTTGGGTTTTAAGGTAACTACTTGCGATGCAGTTTCTGTCATGCCATACGTTAGCGCGATGGGAATATTATATTGTCTCGCTGTGTCCAACAGACTTTCCCAAGGCGGGGCACCGCCGAGAAGCACAGTTTTAAATTGCGACAACCACTCGCCTGCGCCATAATTTAGCAAGCGTTGCAGTTGCGTAGGAACAAGAGACAGAAAATAATGTTGCACCGAGAGACGTTCTAAGTAATGAATCGTCTCTAAGTCTTGGTTGCGCCAAGCCGTTTCTAAGGTTTTGTAGGGATAGAGAATCAGATGGCCACCAGTGAGGAAAGTTCGCATAAATTGCATTAATCCGCTGACATGATAAAGGGGAAGCATGCAAAAGCAGTTCACCGTATCCTGTTCAAAATAGCGACAAAATCCTGTTACGGATGCTGTCAGCGTTTCCCAATTGTGTTTGACAAAGCACAGGTTTCCTGAAGAACCCCCAGTGGGAATCATAATTAGATTGTCTTCTGTTTCTCGTTTTTCATCAGATGGGGTGGCATCAGACAAAATTTCTAAACCGCTTTCCCAAATAATGCCATGAGGTTTTACGAATTGTAAGACTTGTTCCCATTGTTGTTGTTTCCATTGGGAATTCACTAAAAAAATACGACAATTTTTTGCGATTCCTGCTAAAAAACCGGCGAGAAACTGATAGCTACTTTGCGGATTTAAAAGTAGGATTGATTTATTTTGGATTTTTTGGTAAACTTGAGTTGTATAAGTGCTAAGTGTGTCTGCATATGGTTTAAGTAACGCATCCTCGACCTTACAAGCGTTAATTTGCTGGAGAAGCCGTTCTAAAAACACTGCCATTATTACTTTTTTATTTCACTCGGAAAACCAGTGGTTCACGCCAAAGCCCAACGCCCGATGAGAAGAAACTTTCATCGCAAGTCGAAACGCTGCTTGTCTTGCCACTGACGTTTCCATTACTGAAGAGAAAACCAGATCTAGCGGATACTGTTGGCATAATTGTTGCAGATAGCGAGGTGAGCCCGCGATCGCGCATTTTACCACAAAAATCCCCTGCCACCCTTGCTGATAACAAGTTTCCAATTGTCGTAACGTTCCCACCGACTCATCTAAGGCTAAGGGTGTGTGAAAGGTTGCGTCTAACTCTTGCATTTCCTGAAATTGCCGGGGAGAAAGCGGTTGTTCCATAAATTCCACCTTGCCTAAGGCATCGCTGTATTTCAACCATTGTTCCGCTTCAGCAACAGTTAGTCCTCCATTGGCATCGAGACGCAATTGACTGTCCTTAGGAAGGGCATTCACTAACTGTTCTAACCAAGATAATTCTTGTTCTAAGGGAAACACGCCAATCTTCCACTTAAAAGCAGTTTGTCCCTTTTGCCATCCCCATTGCCATGTTTCTAGCGCTGTGTTTCCTGCCGGCAATAAACAACTCAACGCTAAATTTTCTTCTGGAATGGGAGAAGCAAAAAATCCATCTAAAGCTGACTCAAAAGCAAACTGACAAGCCGGAAATTGTTCCGGAATCTGATAAATTTCTATAGCAGTAATGCCTTGTGAGTATTGAGAACAAAATGTGAGGGCTTGCTCAAAGGTTTCCGAACCAAACTCAGGAAGCGGTGCAATTTCACCATAGCTGATATTTCCTACCCGATCTTTTAGGGAAATAATAATCCCTTCACGGGTTTTCCATTCCCCGCAACTTGTTTTTAGGGGTTGGCGAAACGGACGATGGTAGGGGGTAATTGAGAGTTGATAGTTAATGACTTATAATTTCCATTAGTAATTGCTTATGGGGTCTCCCCCTCCTAGAGAAAGGGGAGAGATGGGGAGGTGGCCTCTAACTAATCGCAGAGATAGTGCGAGCCATGTTGAAATCTTTTTCCGTTAAGCCGCCAGCATCATGACTGGTCATTTTAATGACAACGGTATTAAAGGAAATTTCGATATCAGGATGATGTCCTGCCGATTCGGCAGGTTCCACTAATTTGTTGACAAAATCCACTGCTTCTGGAAACCCTTTGAATTTGCGGGTACATTTAATAAACTTGCCTTCTTGTTTCCAATCGGAAAGCTCATTAAGTTGCGTTTGAATTTCTGAATCGCTGAGTAGTTGTGCCATAGTTTCGTTAATTGATATTTATTTCATAACTGCCAACCATAATTTAGGAACGTTAAGTTAACGCTGTCTCCCCTCGAAGGATAGAAGTTGGGTTTGCTAAGCTTAAAGCAGAGTAAAGTGCTATCTGTCAAGTAACGATGTTTTATGCCGGTCGTTTTCCTGTATTACTTACTTTGGTGGTATCAGTTGCTATTGTTGGATGTAGCTCTCAGATTAATTCTTCCCAAAAATCTGACACTTCTTCAGAAAAAACGCTCCAACAGCAAAATCAATCCCTTTCTGAAGCTAAACAAGAAAAAGCAAAGGGGTTAATTGCCCAAGGGAATCAAAAACTGGCTAATGGCAACTATCAACAAGCCATTGCCGACTTTGATGAAGCCATTGCCATTGACGACAACAACGCCAATGCTTTTAGCAATCGAGGCATGGCGCGATCGCGCCTGGAAAATCATCAAAGCGCCATTGCCGACTATAATCGGGCTTTAGCCCTCGATCCCGAAGCGCCTAAGGTGTATTATAATCGAGGTCTTGCCCAAACTCGCCTGAAGAACTACAAGCGTGCGGTTAAAGACTTTACCCAAGCCATTGAACAAAAATCGGACTTTGCTCAGGCAATTGGCAGTCGGGGATTTGCTTATGCGAAACTAGAAAACTATACTGCCGCGATCGAAGATTTGGAAAAAGCATCCCAACTCTATCAAGAACGCGGGGAGAAAAAACTTTCCTATCGCCTGCAACGCGCTGCCCGTTATATTAATCCCTAACTGTTTTCTAATTAGGCAATTTCCCGATCAAGGGGAATCACAAAAGGTTCTATTGTTCTCTTCCCTGACGAAACCGTAAAATCATACAGTTTTGTGCCCGATTAGCCATTACGATAATAAATAAGCGGTATTCTTCCTTCCCTTCTCAATTCAAACGTGACAGCCGCGAAGCGCGATCGCCTTACCGTCTTGCAAGAGGGGGTAAATTTATATCTTTAAAACTAAAAGTAATAGGAGGCACAAAACATGGCAAGAAGAAAGAAGAAATTTCCTTGTGGACATCAAGGATATGGACAAGTTTGTCATAAATGTCAACAAAAAGAATCAGACCGTGTCAGGAGAAAAAGACAACGTCAAGCCTGGGAAGAAAGTTTTAGATATGATCCCATTGATTTAAAGCATCTTCCGAAAAATGTGGTGATTAAAACCCGACGCATTATTTCCCAACTTAGACAAGATAGCAATTATCGGCGATTTAAGGGAAAACGATTGCGTCATAATCGATCAATTATTAGTATTCCCATCAATCGAGATTATCGTTTAATCTGTCGAGATGAGGGGGCTCAAGTGTTGCCGGAAACCGTTATTTCCCATCAGGATTATAACGTTTGTAAACCAGGCAGTGCCAAGTAACTCTTCCCGAAATTTTTTCTAACTGGAAGCGCTCGTATAGAAGCGGAGTGCAAACTGCCAAAACAAAGCAGACAGTATCAGGAGAAAACAGGCGAGAAATCCTGCTCCTAAAATCCAACTCACTTCGCTTCGTCCTAACATTACTTCTGCTGGAATTGTGGTTAAAAAGGCAACGGGAATAATAAAGGTAAAAAAGACGCGATACACGGCAGGATAAGCCACCATGGGAAAGCGCCCCGCTTCAATTAAGCCCCGCAACACTTCCGTAACATTATAAATTTTGACAAACCAAATACTGGTTGCTCCTAACATGAACCATAAACTATATAAACTTACAAAACCGAAACTAATCGGAATCAAACTAATTAAATAATCAGAAGCAGTTAAACCAAGACGGTTGCCAGCATAAGCAATTAAGACAACACCAAAAAATAAATCCGGTGTTCCCCAAGGAGAAATCGTTCGTGCTGATAGCCAAAACTGACTGCTAATGGGTTTGAGGAGAATAAAATCTAAGGTGCCGTACTGGACTTGGTCAACAATTCGGTTTAAGTTAGGAACTAAAAAGGTAGAAGAAAATCCTTGCAATAGGGTAAAAATTCCTAAAACAACCATTGCTTCTTCCCAACTCCAATTTTGGAATTGATAACCTGTGCGATAAAACAGAAAGAGACTAAATAAACTTCCTGATAAGTTTACTAAACTGCTTAAAGCGGCAATGAGAAAGTTTAATCGATATTCTAATTCGGCGGAAATGGCACTTGTCCAAAATAATCGCAACACTTTAAGATAGCGCATTTTGATCTTTTATTCGACTTTCCAAAGCCAATTGGTTTCTGTGGGAATCACTTCCCGATTCAGTTTGGTTTCTATGGTCTTTCGCAATTGCGAGGAGGGTTGATATAAGAAAATGTCTCCCGTTTGATGGCTAATTTCTATGGGTTGTCGCGGTAAAACTAATTTGACGGTAACGTCATCTTCTAAACGATAACCTAAAGAAAGAACTCTTTCGACAGAGGCATCGCTAATGAGAAGCGGATCAATACTCTGATTAATAACACGAGCAATTTCTGGGTTATAACGAGTTTTAAAGGGGCTTTTATTCCACCAGACTTCCATTTGCGAACTAATCATACAGGATAATAATCCCAAGGCAAAAAACGTTAGGGTAATTCTACGCCAGCGATTATATTGTTTTTTGCGAGTTGCTTGTTCCAGTTGAGTGGCAAATAAATAAGCAATAGCAATTAAAATTCCGAGATAACAAGGGATAGGATAACGGGCGATTGTTGAGCGAATTCCTCCTAGAATTAAGTCGCTTAAAATTAAACTCGATCCTAGGACCCCAATTAAAGTTAATATAAATAACCAGATTTCAAGTTTTGTGTAACGACAAAGATAATAAAGGGCATAACAACTCATTCCAACGACAGCATAGGTTAAGGGATTAATTGCACTTGGGCCGTGATTAAAGTCAAAGAAACTGCGACTGAGATTGAGCATCCAAAATAAGGGTAATTCCGATTTTTCTTGAGAGAGATGGGCAACATTTTGTTGCAGTTGCTTAAAGTTTTGATATAGCAATTCTCAGACCAATAAGGTACACTGAGAAGGAAAGACAGTAGATTAAAATAAGCGTGTCCATGCAACCTTATTCAATTGATATTGATTTTC
>PXPI01000130.1 GCA_003021905.1 Cyanobacteria bacterium SW_9_44_58
GGAGCGGTGTGAAGGGAAACTTTCACGCACCGTTTTGAAGAGCAGTGGGGAGGGTGACCTCTTCACTGACTTTAATCCTTCGGGCAGAAGGAAACGGCTGGCTTCAAGCCAGAATCAACGCTTGGGGAGAGACCTGCCTCTACTCCGTCTGACAGTTCAAGGAATTGTTTGGCAGAGCAAGCGGACTCGTCTGCTGACCTAGTTGTCGGTGGTTAGAACCAAGAATCCCCACGCCTTTAGGCTGGGGAGTGTCAATCAGCGGTCATGATTTCCCAAATAACATTATCTTGTTCTAAAAAGTCATAACTAAAATGATCCACTTCATTCGTATCGATTAATTCTAAATTATAAAAATTGATTACATCATCATCAAAATAGGGGCCGGCATGCCAAGTTCCTTTATGAAGTTTAATAAAACAATTGCCGGGAATTTGAAACGCTTTTAATTGCGCAATATTGGGGGCAGAATTATTATTGGGCGGCGCCACAGCCAATAACCAAGTTTTTCCTTCTAACGACCCCAAACATTGGGTACATAGTTGATGGCGGGCAATTCGATGAAATTCTTTGCCGCGTTGTTTTAATTGCATAATATAAAAGTGCGGTTGTCCTTGACTTAAATCAAGTTGTGCATCTGTTTCATCATAAGATTTCCCGTCTTTTGAAGGTAAAACTAAGTCCCCATAAGGAGTAAATGCCGATTTTGTTACCCATTCTGCGGATAGCGTTTGGCGTGTTGCTTGTGCCATAGCGATTACGAATTTATGATTTTTAAATAATCTAAAAAGAATGTTTTTTTTGTTAAAGCAGTTTTAAAATAAACCGTATTTTTTTAAGAAGAAGAATTGGTCAGAAATTGTTTTTTAATGGTGGGAATTGCGTCAATTAATTTGCGGGTATAAGCTTTTTTCGGTGTTTGATAAATACTTTGAGCACTGCCAATTTCTTCAATTTTTCCCTGGTTCATTACCATAACGCGATCGCTGATAAATTTGACAACACTTAAGTCATGGGAAATGAAAATATAGGTTAATCCAAATTCTTGTTGCAACTCTTTCAATAAATTTAAAACTTGCGCTTGTACGGAAACATCTAACGCGGAAACTGATTCATCACAAATGATAAATTGGGGATTCAAGGCAAGGGCACGAGCAATGCAAATGCGCTGGCGTTGTCCGCCTGAAAATTCATGGGGATAACGGTTGATATCATGGGGACGCAACCCCACTCTTTCTAACAGATATGCCACTCTTTCTTGCCGTTGACGCGGGGTTTGATACTGTTGATGAATGGTTAACGGTTCCAGAATCGTTTTACCAATGGTAAGGCGAGGATTCAGGGAATTATAGGGATTTTGAAACACAATTTGCATTTGCCGCCGGAGACGGCGCAATCGTTTTTGTTCCCGATTCACTATTTTTTCTCTCCGCAGAAGACGAGACAGCCGCTTTTCTCCCCAGTACGTGATGTTTTCGCCATTAAAGAAAATTTGCCCTTCTAGCGGCGAAATTAGTTTGAGCAACGTTCGCGCTAAGGTAGATTTCCCACAACCGGACTCACCGACTAATCCTAAGGTTTCCCCGGGATAGACATTAAACGATACCCCATTGACTGCCATAAAATAGCGCTTAGGCTCGCCAAAAATTCCCCGCAGGGGAAACCCCACTTGTAAGTTTTCGACCGTTAATAAAGGTTCCTCAGCACCCTTGTTTTGATTTGCAGGAATCTCCTCTGCCAAATTTTCTTCTGTCTGAGAATCTAAAGGAAAATCCTCTCTTAATTCTCCTTCTGTTGTGAGAAAATCAGCCACTGTCGGCAAATAAGTTGGGGTATGGTCTAAACGGGGACGACAAGCAAGGAGTCCTTTGCTATAAGGATGTTGCGGGGCAGTAAAAATGCTGCGGCTCTCGCCTGATTCAACAATTTCTCCCTGATACATCACCGCCACTTGATCCGCTGTTTGTGCTACTACTCCCAAATCATGAGTAATAAAGAGCATAGACATGCCCCGGGCCTGACATAACTCCCGCAACAGGTCGAGAATGGTTTTTTGGACCGTAACATCGAGAGCTGTCGTCGGTTCATCAGCAATTAATAAACTAGGATTGCAAGAAATCGCGATCGCGATCATGACCCGTTGCAGTTGCCCCCCAGATAGTTGATGGGGATATCGGTCGAGAAAAGCCCGTTTTTTTTCATTAACGAAGTGATTAATCGCTTTTTCGGAAAGATGAGGATTGTGTTGCTGCACCTCTTCCCGCAATGTTTCATCCGAAGGCAATAATTGCACTTCCTGCAATCGGGCAATGGCTTGTCGCCGCGCTTCGCTGGGAGAAACGGTTTGATGTTGCTCAATCGCCTCAGTAATCTGAAAGCCAATGTTATAAACTGGGTTCAGCGAACTCATTGGCTCTTGAAAAATCATGGCCATTTTGCCGCCCCGATAATTCCGTCGTTGCGTCTCGGGAAGACTTGCTAAATCAACAGGAGAAGCCTCACTGCTGTGACGAAAGTAGATTTCACCATCGGTGACTTTCCCCGGATAACCTACTAATCCCATCAAAGCCAAAGCGGTGACTGATTTTCCTGATCCTGACTCCCCGACCAAACCCAGGGTTTGTCCTTGAGGAATTTGAAAATTAATGCCGTTTACAGCAACAACCTGTTCTTCTTCTAGGAAAAATTCTACTTTCAGGTTGCGAACATCAATCACCACATTTTCCATAAGCCTCTCCCAACCAACTCGCTGTTTTGAAAATTATAGAAAGATTGCTAAAAGCTGATTTCCCGCCACTATAACACTCGTTTCCAGTGGGAGGAATCAAACTCGCGATCAACTCGAAGATACGGTCAGTTTGAAATCTCATTGCTCTCATTAACTATAGCATCACTGCTTTTCCGGCCAAGGTAAGCGCCAAGATTTAATAAATCTTTACTTAATACAGGAGTATTTTGTAACATAATATACAGAATTTTGTGTTATTCTTAGATCAAGAAGATAAATCAACGTATAAGGAGACTAACCATGTCTGCAGAACAACAAGCCCGCGCTCTAATGATGCGTCATCATAGAATGATCAAAAACCGTCAGCAATCAATGTTAGGACGGGCTGCCTCTGAAATTGGCATGGATATTGACACGGCTCAATACTGGGGTCATATTCAAGGCAAACCCAATCCTAGCTTCCGTGACTCTTATGATCGCAGTAGCGTTTCCTATAGCTAAGTTGTCGCTATTGAGAAAACGCTAATTTAAATTGCGCAAGTTAAAAACAATTAATCCCAAATTGCCCCCCAATCTCCCTTAGTTTGGGGGCATTTATTGAGCATTAATCTCCTTGATATCGCAAAATCACCAGACTTCTTGCACCAATTTTTAAGGGAATCACATTGGCAATATTGGAATATTCGCCCTGTCTCGTTTCTAAGACCGTTCCCTGAGAATAGGGCTCACAGGTTTGAAATTGTTGTAAATACCTCTGTGAAACCGTTGCAACCGCTTCGCCGTCAAATAAAACTTCCCATCGTCCAAAAAAGCCTTCTGGTGCCGGCAGTTCGTAGGTTTGTTCCCCCTCAAAGGTTTGCGTTCCCAAGTTGAAAGTTATCAAAAGCGATTCTTCTTTTGAGAAATGGCTGCGCCGAAAGATCGCAATGAGCGAGGCAAGGCCATTGCAATGATGCATTTCCGGGAAAACTAAGGGTTGATCGGTTCCGCCTTCTAGCTTGGTGTAGTGACGAAAGATATTGCGCAACGCTACCATGTGGCGACGATGCTGTTCATGGAAATGATAAATGGTACGAGCTGATAAACCCGTTTGTTGCCAAGTTTTCAATTGTGAAGCCGGGACCTCTTCCCAAGTCACTTTCCACTGTTCCGGTTCATCGAGTGCCCCTAAACTTAAACTATCAACGCCAGGCGTAAACATATAGCGCGACTTGGCAATAAACATCGTGAGGGCTTCCGCATTGCGAACGGTACGACGCACATAGTCCAATAAGCGGTGATTATGCAACGAGCCCATTTCCACCAATTCATCGCCTTGATTTTTTGCTAATTGGGCTGGATGACCGCCATAGGCCCAATTGACATGAGGACGGCCTGCCATAATATGGGGACAATACCACGTTTCATCATGGAGTTGCGCATAAACTGCCTCAGGTCGCTGAGATTGCACGACGTTGCGCACATGATTGGCAATAAAATCAATATTAGGGGCCAGATGATGTTCCCGTTTACCCACCGGTTTATACAGTTCCTCAACAATGGAAAACCCCATGGGGGCATAGAAGACATCGATGAAATCTTGCACCACTTCATTTTGAGAAACTTCAAAGGTTTCCCCAAGGGTGATAAGCTCTGGGCAAGCCTGTCTTAGTTCTGCTTTCAGTTCTCGCAAAAACTGTTCGGCATAATTATAGTCGCGGTTGGAGTATTGCAAAATCAAGCCGTCAATATAGTCAATGCGAATAACTTTTAGACGGTACTTTTTAATGAAACAAACCAGTTTTTCAATTAACATCCGCCGAATTTCAGGGATGGCAAGATTAAACATCCAAGTGCCATAATCGCGGAACAAATAGGCTTGATGATCGACAAATCCTTCATCTAAGCCCTCTATTTGATCCATAGAACCTGGGAAAGGCTTATAAACTTGGTGGGCAAAAATTAGATCGGGAATGATCTGAATTTGTTCTCGATAAAAGCGATCTACAAGCTGTTTAAATTCTTGAGGCGTGCCAATTTGCCAGTCGAGATCAACAAAATTGTAAGTTAGATAGTTATATTTGGGATTCAAGTCGCTGCGATTCGCCACAGAAGAAACCACTGGAACCATAATTTCGTCGACTCCCAATTCCCCAATGCAACCTGGGATATCCGTTTTCAAAATGCGGTTGGCCAGGGATTGATTGGCTAACCCTTCTTCCAAGTTGTTGGGGGCATATTTACCCGCTTTATACCCTGCCAGCAACCCTTCTAAGGTTGTTTCCAACAAAACGCGGCCGTGATTAGTCGCAGGGGGATCATATTTCCACTGATGGCGCAATGCCGGAATATAAATTTGTTCATAGCGACTCATCAAGTCATTGATGGGCGCAATTGTCTGCCAAGTTTGTCCCGATTTTTTATAGCGAAATTGCAACTGGGTTCCTTCCGCAATGCCCTCTAATTCAAGCCACCAATAGGGATGTTCGTTATCCGGCGGATTGAGCGGTTGCCATTGTTGCGTTGCGTTCACTTCTACGGAAAAGGTATCAGGGGCTTGCTCTGCTCGGGGAAGATAAACCGCTAAGTGCAAGTTGACTGTACCATCGGCAAACACTTCCCGAATCTGAGAGAGAAATTGCGCTTGATAACCGGAATCCCACTCTTCCTTGGGAAGGGGACCTTGATCGCTTTTGCTAAACTTTGATAGCAGAGAATTGACTTTGCTTTGCATTGTTGTATAGTTAAGCAATTTTGGCTATGAGAATATTTTTATGCTTCAGGGTTTGTTAAGTATAATAAACCTAGTTCTAGTAATCTCCTCAAATGAATCAATGGTTATTTGGGGAAATTGGTTGCCGCTACTATATTTGCTGTTACACAAACGACAAAGATATAATTAATGGAATTTATTTCACTTTGGCTAGCTTATCAATTAAATGTTGTCTCACCAATGCCTGATGTCATTGGCAATGTAAACAGCAAAGAGCAACAGGTAACGATTCAAATTTCGTCTGCCGAACAAGAAGCCAATTCTACAACTAAGTTTACCTTAGATTGGTCTTCTCAAGAAGACAATGAAGATATTGCCGGGCTAGCAGCGCGATCGCTGCAATCGGTATTAGAGAGCAATACCGGCTCAGATTCCTTTTTGTCAAGTGTTGTGGAGACTCTCAAACAAGGTTTAAGTAAAGTCATTGAAGCCTTGCAACAGTTGGTCAATTGGCAAAGCGGGCAAGACGAGCAACCTAAACCCGCCCGAGAGGGAGAATTGGTATCAGAACCGACCTACTCGCAATTGCGCTACCTTGGGATTAAAGATATTAATCACTTGACGCGTCTTTCCTATCCAGAAATTAATGATTTTGCTCCGGTAATTAAAAAACCGGTGGTGAGTCCCGATGTTCAATCGTTGCATTTAGCCTCGGTGGAAAAATTAGAGCGAGAACCGCAACATGATACATTTCAACCGGAAGTGGGAACGCAATTTCATGATGATGGTTCTCTCACTCTCCGGGTTCTGGTGGGAAACGATTTTGAACGGTTAACCGTGATTGGCGATTTTAATAACTGGGGCAATGCGGATAATTTGGAAGCGTATCAATTGCAACCTCTTCCCAATAAGCCGCATATTCATGCGGTTACCCTTCCCCCAGACGACTATCATAAAGCCCAATACCGATTAGTGGATCAAGATGGGGAGCACCGCCTTGATTTAGGAGTAGCGTTACTTTCAACTCCTGCCTTTAATGAACGCTTCTACAGGGAAGAACGAGAAAATGACAAACTCAATTCCGTTTTCTGGAATCCTACACCGATTCCGGAACAAGAACGGGCGCCCTTATTGGATCTGCGCGGGAAACAATTAACCATTGCCGAAGCGGATGTGCTTTCCATGGCAATGAAATGGCAATGTCAAAATCCCCATTCCGGGTTCTATGGGGATACAGGAGATGAACATATTCCCCGGTTATACAATTTTGTGCGGGAATGCGAGTTGCCGGAAGCCATGGCCAAATTGGGCTATAACACCGTGGAATTTATGCCGCTAGATACCCATGTTGATTTTTGGGAACCAGGGGCTTCCTATTTGCCGGATTGGCGATACAGTTATCAAACCATTAGTGTTTATGGGAAACATGCCGACTTTGGCAGCCCTGATGAACTTCGCAAAATGATTAATGCCTTTCACCAATCGGAAGTTGCCGTCTTGTTGGATGTGGTTTACAGTCACTATTCTCCTCGGGGCAATAATCCGCCTCGGCAATTCGGTCCCTTGGGATTCTCCCAATACCAGGCGCAAGACGGCAGTGAATTGTACGGCGGCGATTGGACAGAATGGGGAACCAGGCGTTTTAAATATACGCCCGAGATTCGCCAAAATCTCGTTGATGCCGGGTTGGTGAATCTCATTGATTATGGATTTGATGGACTGCGTATTGATAACGTCAATGGAATTGATGCTCAACCTTATGGACGGAAGTTTCTTAAGGAATTAACCGCTGCTGTTGATCACCATCGCCCGCAATCAGTAGTCATTGGCGAAGGATATTTTGGCGACCCGCGCTTGAATCGATCGCGCGAAGCAGGTGGGGCCGGTTTGCTTACTACCTACAGCGATCGCTTTTATCTGTGGTTTACGGAAAATCTGCTGAAATATACCGAAGAAATCGACACCTGGAAACTGGAGCATATGCTGTCGGAAGACTGGCCGCTGGCAATGTTGTATTATCCGGGGAACCACGATGAATTTGCCAATCCCGGCAATGAATTTCAAGCAAGAGGGCGCTATTTAGTCGACGCCATCGATGGCGGCCATCATAATCAAAAAATTCGGTCTTGGTCAGCCTTAACCTTATTTGCCAGTTCCTATTATTTGGATATGTTCCAACTATGGACTATGCAAGAGGGGAATCTCAATAGCAATTCTCCCATTGATTGGTCGAAATTAACCGATGACGGCGTGGCGCAAATGGTCCAGTTTCAAGGGGACATGAAACGGTTTTTCCGAGCTCAGCCTGCTTTTGCCCCCTACAATATGCACAGCAACATGGTGCATTGGATTGATCATGACAATAAAGTTGTTGTCTTTGAACGCATTGACTTTGAAACCGGGCAACGGGTTTATGCCGTTACCAATTTGGGCGATCGCGCGATCGAAGATTACGCAATTCCCGTTTTTCCCGAAGACGCGAAATTTGAAATTGCCCTGGACAGCGATCGCGAAATTTACGGCGGCGACGGAAACAATCCTCGCTATACTCAAGCAGAGGATCATGCGGTAGCGTTTTCTTTGGACCCTTATGGCGTTGTGGGATTAGTGCAAGCCGACGGCTATCAGCCTGAACCGCAACCGGAAGGAGAAATTCCGCCCGAACCAGCTATTGAGCAACCTCGTTTTGATAAGGGCCACTCCTACATGCAAAAATATCGTCCGTAAGTCGATTAACACAGAGAATGAATCAATCAAGTGTACAGGGGGAAAAAGCCCCGACGCTGGGTCGTTGGAAACGGCGCTTGTTACTGCTCGCAATGACGCTAATGTTCAGTTGGAGTCAGCCAGCTTGCGCTGATTCCAGTTCTTCCTTAAATTGGGTGGGAAATATGTTTCCTTCGGGAAATGCCAACATTACCCTCCCCCAAGGAGAATCTTTTAGCGTTTATACCCAAGTCCATCAAGAAGGCGTGACCGAACTGGAAACCCAAGGCAATAACATTGCTTGTACTCTCTTTTGGGGAGAAGTGGAACGCTTTGGCGGTCCGTGGAAGGAAGTGATGACCACTTCCATGTCTTATTTAGGGGATGCCGGCAATAATGATGAATATCGCGCCGTCATTTCCCCGGATACCGGGTTATATGAATATACAACCCGTTGTATTGACCAGAAAACCGGCAATGTTAGCTGGCAAAGCGGCGGCAACGGTCGAATTACAGTTAGTCCCGTTCCCAATGCGCCAGACCAACGAAAAGCGATGTGGTTAGACCAAACCACCCTTGCTTGGAATCAACAAAAGGGAGTAACTTATGAGCTGCACTATGCCCCCAATGGCAACTTAATGGTGCCTGTGCGCAGCGGGGATGGCATTCGCCTCCGCCAAGAGGAAAAACTCTCCTGGGATAGTTACTCTAAATTTCCCAACATCGATGGCTATCAAGCCTGGCAAGTGCCTTCGGCAGCCAAACCTTTAATCCCAGCCATTCTCAGAAGCGAAACCGCGATCGCGGCCTATGATGAAACTGGGAAATTAATTGATGCTACCGGCATTCAATTGCAAGGGGTCCTCGATGATCTCTACAGCTACTCCGGCGAGTTGGGAGTCGTTTATAATCAGGGAACGCCGAGTTTAAAACTATGGGCACCCACGGCAAAATCCGTGACGTTGCATCGCTATGAAAACCCGTTGCCGCAAGCTAGCAATGGGATTGCCCAGGAAATGGAATTCAATCCCGATACAGGGGTTTGGACAGTCGTCGGCGACCGCAGTTGGGACCGACAGTATTATCTCTATGAAGTGGAAGTGTATGTTCCCTTCACCGGAAAATTTGAAACCAACTTTGTCACAGATCCCTACTCGGTGAATCTGACGCAAAACAGCCGGTTAAGCCAAATCGTGGATTTCTACAATGATCCCAGCTTAAAACCGGATGGCTGGAATAGCATTGCCAAACCTAGCTTAGACGCCCCAGAAGACATGGCGATTTATGAAGTTCATGTGCGGGACTTCAGCCGCGATGATAAAACCGTTCCCGCTCGCGATCGCGGAACGTTTAACGGGTTTACCTACAACGGCAAAAATGGCAAGTCCCTCTCTGATGGGATGAAACATCTTCGTAGCCTTGCTGATGCCGGATTGACCCATATCCATCTATTACCGGTTTCGGATTTTGCCTCGGTTGAAGAAAATCCCCAAGCACGGATTGATGCCGATCCTGGACTCTTAAGCAGCTTCGGGCGCGACTCGTTGCAACAACAAGCTATCATCGGGTCTACCCGAGGCAATGATAGTTTCAATTGGGGCTATGATCCCTACCATTACGGGGTGCCGGAAGGGAGTTACGCCACTGCCCAAAATGATGTCACTCGCATTTTGGAATTTCGGAAAATGATCCAATCCTTAAACGAGGTAGGATTAAAAGTGGTAATGGATGTGGTCTATAACCACACCTTTGCCAACGGACTCTATACGCAAGCCGTTTTCGATAAAATCGTTCCCGGCTATTACCACCGTTACAACAACCAAGGCTATCAAGAAAATTCCAGTTGCTGTCCGGATACAGCCACTGAATTTGACATGATGGAAAAATTAATGGTGGATACCATTTTGCGGTGGATTAAAGCCTACAAAGTTGATGGATTCCGGTTCGATTTAATGAACTTGCACACCGTTCAAAATATGGAACATTTGCGGAATACCATTGACCGCTTGAGTGTTGCCCAAGATGGTGTCGATGGGGACAGTATTTACCTTTACGGGGAAGGCTGGAATTTTGGTTCCGCCAAAGGAAAAGGTCTTTATCAAGCCAGCCAAGACAACATGGCAGGAACTGGGATTGGAACCTTTAATGATAGAATCCGCGATGCCGTTCATGGCGGGTACTCCACTGATCCCACAGGCATTCGCCGCCAAGGATTTATTAATGGTCAATCCTATGACTGGAACGGCTATTTTTACGATGAGCGGTTTCGCCATAACTTGCACGCCACGACTGATAAACTGCGAGTAACCCTCGCCGGGAGTCTCCAAGACTTTCAAATTATTGACCAAAACAATAACCAAGTGTCAGGACAAGAATTAGATGGCACTGGTTACACCAAAGATCCCCAAGAGACAGTAAACTACATCTCGAAACATGACAATGAGACCCTGTTTGACTTAAATCTGTTCAAAATGCCCCTGGGTCAGTCAGGCACTGCCGTTACTAGCATGAAAGAACGAGTTCGCGCCCAAAATTTGGGATTAAGTTTAGTCGGTTTTAGTCAAGGGATTCCTTTTTTCCATCTCGGCAGCGATATGTTGCGTTCCAAGTCATTGGATCATAATAGCTACGACTCCGGAGACTGGTTTAATCGGGTTGATTTTACTTATACTAAAAGCAATTTTGGAGTGGGACTGCCCCCTGCTTGGAGTAATCAATCCCGTTGGAATATTATGGCGCCTCTGTTGAAAAATCCCAAATTTGATCCGCACCAAGCAGAAATTTTGGATAATGTGACCCATTTCCAAGAAGTGCTCAAAATTCGGCGCAGTTCTCCCTTGTTCCGGTTGCGAACCAAAGAAGACATTGAACAGCGGGTAAAATTCCACAACACAGGACATAACCAAAAAGATGCCTTAATTGCCATGTCCATTGATGACACAGTGGGCGACAATTTAGACCCTAATTACCAACAGGTGGTTGCCTTGTTTAATGCGGATAAATTCCGACAAAACATCAAAATTCCTGAACTTGCCGGATCTTCAATGCAGTTGCATCCGGTGCAGATGAATTCTCATGATAATGTCGTGAAGTCAGCGCAGTTTGAGACAAAAACAGGAGAATTTCAAGTGCCCCCGCGTACGGCAGCTGTTTTTGTGCTTCCGGAAGGATCTTAAAAGGTTTTTGATGTCTAGGTCTCACTAAGACAGCTATTGCTGAATTTTCTCTAACCCCCTCAGGGGGGGGATTCTCACAAATCAAGCACAAATTCCGAGCACTCATCATGCTAATTATCCATAATGAAGCGTTACTGGATTTAATCAAAGCGAATTACAGTTTTTCCGATATTCAAAATCTGTTTACGGTTTTGCTAGAAAAAGGTGCGCTAACATTTCCGCGATTGGATAATGGGTTGTTTCCAGCAGCTGTGTTGGATGAGGAAACTGAATACACTGGCTACGCTAATGTTTGGGTAAGAGATAATATTAATGTCGCCTATGCTCACTATGTTTGGGGCAAAACCGATATTGCGGTGCAAAATGTCCAAACCTTGATGCACTATTTTAGCAAGCATCGATCGCGCTTTGAAGCCATTATTGATCAGCCCAGTCTTGCCGAAACGGTGATGAATCGGCCTCATATTCGTTTTGACGGCGAGACCCTAGAAGAAAATCCAGAAGATTGGCCTCATGATCAAAATGATGCCCTAGGCTACTTTTTATGGTTTTATTGTCTATTAGCGCGAGATGGTTACATGAAACCGAGTGAGTCGGATGTCCAGACTTTAGCACTGTTTCCCCTTTATTTTCGCGCGATCGCGTACTGGCAAGATGAAGACAGCGGGCATTGGGAAGAAACCCGCAAAGTAGCCGCTTCCAGCATCGGTACTGTGGTGGCCGGCTTAAAAGCCCTAAAACAGCTTAACCTCAACACCGATTTTGTCGCCCATTGCTGTCAGTATAACGGAGAAGTCGTCACCCCGCGTCTGTTGGACGAATTGATTCAACAAGGAAATAGGGCCCTCAATCGGATTCTTCCCGCAGAATGTATCCAAACTGATCCCAAAAAACAACGGGCGTATGATGGGGCATTAC
Organism: Cyanobacteria bacterium SW_9_44_58; assembly: GCA_003021905.1. Classification (GTDB taxonomy): domain Bacteria; phylum Cyanobacteriota; class Cyanobacteriia; order Cyanobacteriales; family Rubidibacteraceae; genus Halothece. Next base: position 12,218 of record PXPI01000130.1, read on the forward strand.
TATTTTTGATTTATCCCTTGAATGTGCTGTCGGAAACCATGGCAACCCAAGTGCGCGATCGCGTTTTAAATCACCTCAAAGGCAAATACGGCATCAAACGCTATTTAGGCGATTCCTTCTGGTTTCCCAACTATAAACAAGTTTTAAGTCAAGAACAACGCACGGCTGACTTTAGCAATAATATTGAAAAACGAGATGCCTTTTTAGAACCAGGTCAAGAAGCGCAATGGTGTATTTTTGATCCCATTGTTTCCGCCATTTTCGGACAAAATTATCAACAAACAAATCGTCAATTTGATCTGGACCGACAAATCCATTATCTAAACCGTTCTTTAGGACAAATTACAAGACATAATAGCGAATTTGGCCCCTATCAATGTCCTGAATTATACTATTTACAAGATGATCAATATGTTCCCAGCGATGCCACGCCCTTACTTTGGACGCAAGCGAATCTCGTAATTGCTTTGAAACTGATGGAACAAAATTTAATCATTTATTGATTACCAGTTTTAATCACAAAAACGATGGTACTTCTCACTAAGTCTCAACGCCTTTTTCAAATTATTCCTTGCGTTTCGCTAATTTGGACGAACTTAGCAACGGTGGCTGTTGCCCAATCTTTTGAAAATAATCCAACTTGTGAAATAACGCCCTCTGATGAATTTCAAACAGGATTTCAAATTCAGGCACTAGACACAGAAGAAGAAAATATTGTGAGTGCACTGACGCCTTCTGTCACTGAAATGACGATTCCCAGTCTTTGGTGGGCAGTGGAACAGTTTAATCCTTTAGATGGAAAATTAGTAACCAATTGGGAGGCTAATAAAACGACAAAAGTGATTCGCTTAATTGTCAATAATCGCTTTTGGAGAACACTGGATTACATTGATCGATATAGTTTCGTGAATAAATTTGGCACAATGGCGCGAGAGTATAACTATAACTTAAAAGTTATAACGCAACAAAAAGATTGCCTGGCACTTTATACTTGCAATTGGAAAGAGACATCGCCTAATTGTCGGATTGAGTTTGATGTCAATTTCAATTAAGCTTGTCTTTCGTTCTTTGTAAACAATAACTAACAACTAACTGTTTGTTACTGTAACATGACCAACGGTCTAGCAGGCACTTTCCGTTTTCCGAAGGCGTAATCTGCGACTTGTTATATCAAATGGATAAATGTTTGCTTGATTATTGCTCAGGAAAATAGGGAGACAAGGCGACAAAGAGACAAGGTGAAGAAATTACTTATGTGTAGTATGAATTAATCAATTTCATATTAGAAATTCTCTCTTAGAGGTGTATCGCGATCGCGCGGAATTGAACCGGATTCTTAAGACTTCAAAAACTTGATAGCCGGTTTAAAAATCAATGTGATTAAATACGCGATCGCGCTAACTAAAATAATTGTTGCACCAGAAGTTAAATTAAACGTATAAGAGATGCCTAACCCCACTGTAATAAAGAGAAAACTCAATACAGTTCCTAACGCCATCATCGCTTTTAAATCTTTCACAAATTGCGCACTCAACGCTGCGGGCATCGCTAATAAGGCAATGACTAAAATTAAACCTACAACTTGCATCATCATCGCCACTGCTAGAGCAATAATTCCCATTAATAATAAATAGATTTGATTCACAGGCAGATTTCTGACAATCGCAAAGGTTTCATCAAAGGAAATGGCTAGAAATTCTTTATAAAACAAGTAAATTAATACCAGAATAACGAGATCAATTGCTAACATAATCCAAAGATTTGTCGTGGGAACTGCCAAAATACTCCCAAACAAATAACTTTCTAATTCTGCTTTATAACCGGGGGTTAAATCCGTTAAAATAACGCCAATTGCCATCCCAATCGCCCATAGCATCCCAATTGCAGTATCCCGGCGCAAGTTTTTATTACGTTGTACCGCCCCCATTAACAGAGCTGAAAAAATACTAAATCCCAATGCTCCTAAAACGGGATTAAAACCAAAAAAAAAGCCCATGCCAACGCCGCCATAAGCCGCATGAGCAATCCCGCCAGCCACAAAAACAATGCGATTGACGACAACTAAACTCCCAATAATGCCGCCGGCAATACTGACTAAAAAACCGGCAATTAACGCATTGCGAAAAAACTCATATTGTAGTGCCTCAATCATGATGATTTTCCTGTTGATGTTCGGCTAAAAAGCGTTGTGGAACATGAACCAATTGCTGTACTGTACTGCCATAAGTTTGTTTTAGCATTTCTGAGGTAACTTGATTGCTGCTATGGTAGTGCAGTTTTCGATTGAGACAACCCACACTTTTAACATAAGAAGAAACGGCACTGATATCATGTGAAATAATTAAAATAGTGACAAATTCATTGAGTTGATGCAGTAATTCATAAAGGGTTGCCGAGACATTTTCATCTAAATTGGCAGTGGGTTCATCTAACAATAAAATTTCCGGTTCTGTGGCAAGGGCACGGGCAATGTAAACACGCTGCCGCTGCCCGCCGGACAGTTCAGATAAAGCGCGATCGCGCCACTTTCCCAACCCAACCTGATCCAATACCCGTTGCACCACTTCTTCATCTCGTTTGCCATAACGTTGTAGGAGTTTTCGTTTCCCTAAACGTCCCATTCGCACCACATCAGCCACGGTAATGGGAAAGGCGACATCAAACTGCATAATTTGCGGGACATACCCAATATAGCGTCTCCCTTTTGTTACCGGTTGCCCCAAAATTTTAATCTCTCCCTGTTGTGGTGAAATTAACCCCAAAATTACTTTAAATAACGTCGTTTTACCGCCGCCATTGGGGCCAATAATGCCAATGTAGTCCCCTTGATAAACCGATAAATTAATGTTTTGCAGCACTAATTCTTGTTCATAACGAACCCATAAATTTTTAATACTAATAATTTCTGAGGAAAAATTTCCCACCGGATAATTTCCGTTCGTATGGCTTTCATTCATTGTTGCTTTGACGATTATTTTTGATCAGACTTGCTGCTTAAAGCATCTTTAAATGTAGCGGCAACTGATTGCATATTCTCCAACCAGTTTTCTGCTAAGGGATCAATTTCTAATACTTCTGCATTCACAGATTGCGCGATCGGTTTGACACTACTAACACCAAACTGGGGTTGCACAAAAATCACAGAAATCTGTTCTGCTTTCGCTTGTTTAATAAACTCCGACATTTCCGAAGCACTAGGTTCAGTTCCCCCAACTTCCACAGGAATCATCTCTAAATTATATTCTTGGGCAAAATACCCCCAAGCAGGATGAAACACCATAAAAGTTCTATTGTCTAAATCAGCAAGGGTTTTTTCAATATTTTGATCTAATTGATTAATGTCAGAAAGCACTTGATCGAGATTTTCTTGATAGTAGGCTTTCTGGTCTGGATTGAGTTCTACTAAAGCAGTATAGATAGTTTCTGCTTGTTTTTTAACCAACTCAGGCGATAACCAAATGTGAGGATCAAGGTTTGCTGTTTCTTCTTTGTTCTCATGCCCATTATCATGATCAGATTCTTCATGATGATGCGTTGCCATCGGTTGACGTTCAATCCCTTCGGTCAAATCAACAATTCTCATGTCTTTGTTAGCAGTTTTAATGCGAGACATCCAGGCTTGTTCAAAAGGAACCCCAATCGCCATATAAGCCTCCGCATTACTCAGGGCTTTCATTTGCTGCGGTTTCGGTTCGTAGGTAGCAGGAGAAGCGCCTGGTTCAACCATGACATTGACATCAACTGTCTCCCCGCCAATGCGTTCCACAAAATATCTTTGCGGGAGAATACTAACCGTAACGTCGATTGGTTCCGCTTGGGAAGAAGGGGAATCTGTAGGATTTTCCGAAGAAGGAGTACAGCCTGTCCAGAAGGTGACCCCTGCGAGTAAAGTCAACAGAGCAGTTAATTGAGGTTTTTCCATCATTAAAAAATAATAATAATCATTATCACTATAAAACAAACTGCTGTTTGTTGTCTATTCACTCTCACTTTCGTTTTTATAACTTTTACCTATTAATTTTGTTATTTTGATTGATTTTTCTAATTTATAGAGGCTTGTCACTAAGGATGATTCTTGGTAGTTTATGATAACGATTATCATTTTTAAAATAGTAAAGATGCAAAAGACTAAAAACCCTACCATCAATGCTTTTGTAGCCCTTCCCACTCTCTTAACCATGAGCAGTTTATTACTCGCTCAGTCTGCCTTAGCCCAACACCCACCGACAGCAGATGTTACCCCAAAGGCTAGCGATGCCAATTCTTCTACTGCTCAAATTAACAACGTTTTTAAATTGGGAGATGTATCTCCCGATGACTGGGCATTTGAAGCCCTCCAAAATTTAATCGAACGTTACGGGTGTATTGCGGGTTCTTCTAATAACCTTTATGAAGGCGATCGCGCCTTAACCCGTTACGAATTTGCGGCTGCCCTAAACCAATGTTTGCGACAAATTGAAGATTTGATCAGCAATAACCCAAACGAAGTCACCGAAGCCGATTTAGCAACGCTACAACGTCTCACCAGAGACTTTGAAGCAGAACTCGCGACTCTCAGCACCCGAGTGGATAACTTAGAAGAACGCACTACTGTTTTAGAGGACAACCAGTTTTCTACTACTGCCAAACTCAAAGGAACTGTGCTTTTTTCCTTGAATAGTGCTCTTGGCAAAAACCGCGCTGTTCCTGTTTTTGCTGATGCCAATGACGCTCCTGATCTTGATGAAGGGGTTGTTTTAAATAATCGCGTTCGCCTTAACTTTGATAGTAGCTTCACCGGTCGCGATTTGTTGAAAGTTCGTCTGGATAGTACAGATGTCACTCGCTTCAATGCCAGAGGAACGACGGGAACGAATATGACTCGCCTTGCCTTCGATCGCAATACTAACGGCAATTTTGTCGTCGGTAAATTATTTTATCGAGGGAGGTTAGGAGAACGATTTTCCTACGCGCTCATTGCTAATCGGGGACGCTTCAACGCTCACATTGATAACTTTAACAATTTCTTTGCCAATGCGGTTAGAGGTTCAATTTCCAACTTTGGTCGCTTTAATCCCATTTATATTCAAGGAGCAACTGGTGCTGGCGTAAATTTCAACTATGAACTCAGCGACTCCCTCACCCTTTCTGGCGGTTATCTTGCCCGTAATCCAAGCAATGTGGATCAGGGATTATTTAACGGCTCTTTTGCTGCTTTAGGACAACTCGCTTTTGCCCCTAGGGATAACTTACGCTTTGGGTTAACTTATGTCCGAGGATATTATCCAGGTGGAGAAACTTTTGTCTCTGGAGGAACAGGGAGTCGGGTTGCTAATGCTCCCTTTAGTCCTAGCATTGCCACCTCTGCTAATCATTTTGGCTTTCAAGCCAATTCTCGCCTCAGTTCGAATTTTATCCTGGCAGGATGGGCAGGATTAACGCAAGCCCAAGCCGAGGAAAGCGGCACTGGCTTTGATGCAACTTCTGTGACTGCTGGAGATGATGCAACAGTATTTAACTGGGCGTTAACTTTTGCTTTCCCGAATGTGGACAATCGTGGGAGTCGCGCAGGATTAATTATTGGTCAACCCCCGAAAGTGACGGCAAATGATGGGGGGCCTACTGGCGATGAAAGTGCGTTTCACATTGAGGGGTCTTATCGTTATCAAGTCAACGATAATATCAGTATTGAGCCTGGGGTTTTAGTGATTTTTAATCCTGAAAATAATGGTGAGAATGACACGATTACTGTGGGCTTAGTCCGTACAATTTTTAGCTTTTAATTGTCGGCAAAGCGTAAAATTTGACTAGCACTAAGGTTAAACCCTGGAATTACGCTTGATTTTAGGGAAGTATCTCCTGTGTAAATCGTATCCTCATATTTGCCGTTAACCCAAAGACAGACGGTTACTTTTTCCGTGGCGCGATCGATGATCCAGTATTCGGTAATCCCTCGCGCTGCGTATTCCGTATGTTTATAACGATAATCGCGATTGCGCTCCGCGCAGCGCCAGAGGCGATCGCGACTTTCTTGCCCTGGGGAAACAATTTCTACAATTAAAGCAGGCGGGGGCATATCACGGGTAATTGTTGCCCGCCGATCTTTCGGTAAAGCTGAAGCAAGATTGTTCTGTGTGGATGAGGAGATCACCGAATGCGACAAGAACTGCGTTTTCCAGTCACTTCCAATTCTGTTCCCAAAGCAATTAATTGCAAAGGTAGATATTTTGCCCATTCAAATAGCAAATATTTAGCAATTTGCAGATTCCCTTGCGTTTCCGCTTGCCTTGCAATTAATTCTCCATCGACCAGTTCATACCGTTGATCACTGCCGTCGTCATAAGCAAGAAACTCCTCTAAAGTGAAAAGTTGAGATTGATTAGAAATGCTTTGCATGGTCATTAGCCCAGCCTCCTTTTCCTAATATCTTAGTCTAGGAATCAACGCCCTGATGCCAGCATACTTTTAACCGTTGGTCAAGGTTACTTTTTATTGCAAATATGATTAAAAGTGATAAAGTACAGGTATTCTATTCAGAAATTCTACTAATGATGAAACCAAAACTACAGTCTGTGATTTTTGCCATTGCTGGCTTTATTTTAGTGAGCGCGATCGGGCTTACGCAAGTTCAAGCGACTCAGAGCAATCAGCCAGACCCCTCAACCCCAAAACCGACACAAGTGGCAGATGCTCGCCTTAATAGCCGCGTCGAGCAAGGGCTAGAGTATTTCCGCGACTTAGCTGCGCAACAGCTTTCTCTGACTGAGGAGTTGTTAGTAACCCTGAAAAGTGGCGACTTAGAAGCAGCGCGGGAGGCTTATGTTGAAGCTCGTCCTCCCTACGAGGAAATCGAAGTTTTAGCTGCAAGTTTTGAGCAAGAAGACTCTGATATTGATGCCCGTCCTTATGCTTTTGCTGAGGGAGAGGCTTCTTCGGAATTTAAGGGATTTCATCGCGTTGAGCGTTTCTTGTTCCGAGATAATGACATCGAAGCAGCGATTCCCTATACTGAGGAATTACTGGTGAGTATTCGTTCCCTCATAGACAAACTTGATGATCCGAGTAATTTCAACCCTTCTCTAAACTTTGAGGGAATAATTGGTTTAGCCACAGAAGTCCCTGCTAAGAAAATCTCCAGTGAGGAAGAAACCTGGTCAGGTCAGACCTTGCTAATTTTCAAGCATAACTGGAGGGGAATTTATAGCCAGTATGAACCTTTTGCGGACTTATTAGATTCTCGTATTACAGAGCAAGTGGATACGGCTTATGAAGCCTGTATGGATTCCATTGCGCCTTTCTTTACAGAAGGGAAAACTGCAGCCGTTCCCTATACTAACCTGAGTGCAGGGGAACGACGAGAAATCGTTGAAGCTAGTTACGAGTTTAGAAATGCTCTAATTCAAGCTCGTAATGCTCTGGGAATCAGTTAGGCTAAACTGTAGGGTGGGCAACGCCCACCTGATAGAAATTACCCTTGAACATAAAACTCAGCGTTGGGCAGTTTCCCTCCCAAAAGTTTAGGATTAACCTGCACTACTCGACTGTTGACGCTCTCCCTATAAATCAAAGATTATACAGGGAGATTCTTGCTTCTCACTACCGAACTAGGTTCGATAGACGATTAACCTTAAGGTTCACTCTTGACTTGCCCCTTTTACCCCCAGCGGGTCGATGCGCTCAGAGAGCGCGGTTGCCGAAGGCAACATCTCCACAAGCGTAGATTATCCTGTTCGGGTGCGCCCCACCCTACAGTTTCTATTTATTTTTTCGTTCTTTACTGGTACATCCGTAAAGTCCTCCTGCTAAAACCGCCAGCCCTAAGCCTGTGAGGGCATGAAAAGCTGTTGATCCTACAGCAGAAATCACTCGTCCTTCCCAGATGAGGGTTTGCAGGGCAATTCCAACTTCGATCGCGCTCGGTAAAATAACGCTGGTGTAGCCCTGGGCTGCCCATTGCCAAAGCAGAAGGATGATAATGAAAGAGATTAGCCCCATGCAAACTCAGACGGTTAACCTCTGCTACCTTAAGGGAGAGTTAGCGCGATCGTCACTCATACAGGCTGTCAAACTTCAAAGGGCGTTTCTCTAGACATAACTGACATTAGCGACTGTTGTTTGCAATTGATCAATCAGGCGACGAATTTCAATGGCTGCTTGCGGTTTCCCTTGATTATTGAAGAGGTTGGCAGCAAGTTCCAAATCTTCAATCGCCATTTGTGTCTGGTTTAATTGCTCATACGCCAGTCCTCGGCTAACATAGACGGAAGGATTATCGGGAGAGTGTTGCAGGAATTTGGTAAAGTAGAAAATGGCGGTTTGATGTTCCCCTAAATAATGGCAAGCACAACCGAGATGATAATGGGTTCGGCTATCATTCCGGTCAATTTCTAGGGCTTTCGCAAAGTCGGCTTTTGCCATTTCATACTGTTGTTGTTCTAGATAAACAATGCCCCGATCATTATAAATTGTGGCTTTTTCCCGTTGATCTAATGATTGAGATTGCAGAGCTTGATTATAATCAGCTAAGGCTTGATCATACTGCGCGATCGCGCTTTGAGCCAATCCTCGATTGTATAGCGCTTGCGGATGTTCGGGAGTTTGCGCTAAAACTTGATTGTAGTTTTTAATCGCTTCTGGATAGTTACCACTGCGATAATAAGCTAAACCGCGCCATAAGTAAGCCTGAATTAGCTTGGGATTTTTTTGCAGTGCTGTAGAACAATCTGCGATCGCGCGATCGTAGTTTTCTAGATTAAGATGAGTAAAACAACGATACTGCTGTGCTTTAATTTTTTCAGGATTACTATTTAGAACATCATCAAAAATAGATTGGGCGGCTTGATAATTTTCTTGATCAAGCTGTTGGACACCTGACTCGATTAAATCATCTATTGGACTCGCATTAACAGGTAAACAAATGAAAATTAAACTCAATTAAATGAGAAAAAAACGAAAGCAATTCCGCAAAAATAGTAACATAGCAATTTCAAGAAGATTGACGACAAAGATTATAGAAGAAATATTCAGTAAAAAACAAGGTACATTGAATTCATGCACCTTGCTTGCCTAAAAACTTACCATCCTTTTTCGGCTTGGCTTAAAACATATTCAGCCACCGCTTCAATTTGAGATGACTTTAAGCGTCCTCGAAAAGCGGGCATCGCTCGTTTTCCATTGGTCACTTGCTTAACAATCGCTTCTTTAGAATCCATATCATATTTAGCAAGTGCTTCTTTTTTCAAGGTTTTATTTGCCATAATTCGATTGGTTCCTCCAGCATGGCAAGATGCACAATTGGCTTGAAAAAGTGGTCCACCATTGGGTTCAGCATGAATGGGAGATGCTATTAAAACAGAAGAAATTAGAAAGATTAATGCAATGATTTTCTTGATCATAAAGACAATTCAATGAAATCAACCCTTAAATTATGAGATAGATAAAATCAAAATGCAAAAGACAAGCTGTCAAAGTTACCGAATACTTGAATACTGGGCTTCGCAAACTCAAATGCACATTAGCTTAAATTTAGCTACAAAAACAGTGATTGGCAAGGAAAAACAGTCCTTACCCCATAGCTGAAACTAGACTTTTTAGAGAAATAAGCATAACTTAATGAGACATATTATGACCATCCATTTCTTCTTCTCCTTGTGATTTATTCTGGGAAGAATCCTTACCGATATTGAGTTCAATGACAGTCATATTTTTCTGTCCAACACTAACCAACCCCATCGTAATTTGACCAATCGAAAGAATTCCCATAGAAACTAATCCCATTGAAAATAGTCCCATGGGGATTAAACCAATTGAGATCAAACCGTGGGGAATCGCACCAATAGAAATTAAACCATGGGGAGAAATGCCAATACAAAATATTCCGTCGTGAGGGGCAACGCCAATATTAAAGAGTTTTTGTTTTTTTAGAGAGAATCGCATTGCTCAGTTGTCCATTAATCAGTTGCACATAAGGATAAGTAATTTTTTATGACTTCGTCAAAAGACAAACTGTCAAACTTCAGGGCGAAAGAGCTTCCAACTTTTTTGATCACTTGAGCGCAACGCTACTTTTGGTTAAAGCAGGAACAATCAAATCACTTGCCATCCTTGCCCCTGCTAAATTTCTCGCAACGGGTCCCACTTGCAGCCCAGCATAAGCGCCCATCATAAACAATTCACAGCCTCGCCAACGCAAATGAGAATCTAACACGGGTAAACCGTTGATTACTTGGAGCGGATATCTTTCTCGAATCAGGGAGAGTAATGGATGTTCCTCCACATTCGTTTGATGACCTGTTCCTAGCCAGATGCGATCGACATTCAACAATTGACTATTATTGCAATAAACGTCCCAATGATTCTCTTGCCAAACCGCTTGTTCGACTTCACACTGGGGAGATAGTATCACCTTTCCTTGATGCTGTTGTTGTCGTAACTGCGTCATCACACTGGGAGTCATCGAGCCGCCATTTCGTGCTGTTTCCAATAATCGAAAACGCTGATACCAGTCGGTTTCCGCCCAAAATCCTTTGAGATATTTCGGACCGAGCCAACCCGGATCAGCATCGAACAGTTTTTCTTGAAAGTTGCGCCTTGCCATTAAAATCACGGTTGCTCCTTGCTTGGTAGCACTTAGGGCTAAATGTCCACTGGTTAACCCACCACCGACAATTAAAATTCTTTCACCGCGCAGATTTAATTTCCGTAAATCAATTTGGCTACTGTGGCATAAGCGATCGCGCCATTGAATTTGTTTTGCCCAATCTGGAATAATTGGTTTTCCCGCTCCTATTGCTAAAACCACTCGTCGCGCTGTGAACGTTTCTCCTGTGGATAGATGCAGTTGAAATTTGCGTTGAACTGGAGTAAGACTCAGTACTCGCGCGGGATATACTGTATTTTGTAGCTGCCAGTTTTGAATTAAATCTTCACAAAAGTCTTGAAATAATTGAGTTCCGGGTAAATCATACGGCGGAAAAAATTCATTGCGACGATGTTCGCCAAAGGTGCGGAGAGCTTGGGGATTGGGATGAGGATGATGAGCGGAGGGCGATCGCAAATGAGAAATTTGAAACCCGCCAAATTGATGATGCCATTGGTGCATCCACCTCCCAGACGGATCAAAAACCATAAAACGCTTTTTCATTGTTTTTTTCTTCTGTAATAGATGCATGACAAGGGTTAAGGCTTGCGGTCCTGCGCCAATAATCGCGATATCGATGGAAGTTTTCATAATGACAAAACACAGTTTTTGCTTTATTATGATAATGATAATTATTTTTATTGCCAGATCAAAAATATGTTTTTCACGAATCGATCATCATCATTACTCTTCGCATCTCTCCTGGCATTGGGCTTAAGTAGCTGTGGTCCTAGTGCCACCTCTCCTAATCCATCACAAGAGACGGAAAATCAGACTAAATCAGCAACAGCGGAAGAAGAATTACAAGTTGTGACAACCTTTTTACCGATGACTCAGTTTACAAAAGCGGTCGTGCGCGATCGCGCGGCAGTGACCCAACTGCTACCCACCAATACAGGACCTCACGATTATCAAGCAAAACCCACCGATGTCCAAACCATTGCCAATGCGGATGTTGCGCCAAAATGTGAATCATTTAGTCAGTAGCTTGGAAGGAACAACTCAGTCTCATTTACTTGCACCTCAAGAGCTCGCTCACAAACAGTAGCTTTAAAGTTTTAGGAACAGTAAATGGCAATACCGATTTTAGAAATCGAAGACTTGAGTGTTGATCGCGGAACTTATCCTGCTGTTGAACAAGTTTCTCTAACTTTAAATGCAGGAACCAATACTGCAATTGTTGGCCCAAATGGTGCAGGGAAAAGTACGCTCATTGAATCTGTTTTAGGGATTGTACCGCGTCGCACGGGGGAAGTCTTTATTTTAGGACATCCCCTCACTCGCAAGGCAAAGTTAGATCAACGAGTGCGTCAACAAGTGGCGTATCTTCCCCAGAATTTTCTCTTTGATCGACGGATTCCCATTCAAGTAGAAGAGTTTGTGGCGTTGGGGTGGCATCGTTTAGGTGTCCAATTTCCTTGGTCGCATCAAAAACAATGTCGCCTTGCTGTCGAGGAAGCATTGGCCCGAGTTGATGCGCTTTCTTTGCGCCATAAACCCATTAGTAAACTTTCTGGGGGAGAAACGAAGCGGATTTTACTTTCTTACTGCTTGGTACGCCCGAGACGCTTATTGATTTTGGATGAAGCCCCCGCAGGTTTAGATATTCGCAGTGAATCCGACTTTTATCAATTATTGCATCAACTTAAAACAGAACAGGGTTGGGCAATTTTACAAATTTCTCATGATCTAGATATGGTAAGACGACACTGCGATCGAATCTTCGATTCGGTGCGCGGAGCGCAATCGCGTGATTTGTTTTAATCGCAAAATCTTATGTCAAGGTTCCCCCGAATCAGCGCTCTCTTCAGAAAATCTCGCTTTGGCTTATGGAGAAGAGTTTGTCCGTTATCAACATTCTTGCAGGGAATAGGTAATGATTTTAGAAACCGAAATCACTCGCACTTTGGAGTTGTTAGAATTTCCCTTCATGCAAAGGGCTTTAATCGGAGGAGTTCTCACGGGGTTAATGGGAGGAATCCTCGGTAGTTTCACTATTTTAAGACAGTTATTCTTCTTCAGTGATGCTTTAGGACACTCGGCACTTTTAGGGATTAGTCTTGGGTTATTGTTGGGGTTGAATCCCTCCCTAATCTTGTTACTTGTTACCATTTGCAGTCATTTTTGCTTTTGGCATCGCGTATCTATTACAACGCACGGAACTCTGGACAGATGCCTTGCTCAATATTGTCTATTCTTCCTCTTTAGCCGTTGGGATTATTATCCTCAGTTTTGTTGATGAGTACAAAGGAAGTATCAACAGTTTACTCTTTGGCGATATTCTTGCTGTGGGAGATCGGGAATTAATATTAAGCGGTTTCCTGTTATTGCTCTGTATTGCTTTTATTGGTTTAACCTTACGAACTCAGCTATTAGTGACCTTACATGAACCGCTCGCGATCGCGCGGGGGATTTCAGTGTCCGTTCATCGCACCTTATTTATTGTTCTCCTTTCCTTAGTCGTTGCGGTTTCCATCAAGGCAGTCGGGGTTTTGCTCGTGAGTGCCTTTGTGGTGATTCCTGCTTGTACAGCGCGATTATTAAGTCGCAGTTTTAGCCATTATGTATTGTTTTCAGCCAGTTTAGGGGGGTTCTGTGCTGTATTTGGAATTATTATCTCCGCCCTGTTTGATTTACCCTCTGGTCCCAGTATTGTCGCTGCACAGTTCAGTATTTTTCTGAGTGCAATTGGACTCCGTCCAGGTTTGAACAGATTATGAGAACAACTTAAACCTTTGGAAGCGGCGAATAAGCCCTGAATAATTTTTTCAGGATTGGCAAAGAAGGGGAACAAATCAACTTAAATCCAGAATATCAATAATTGAAAAGATTCCTATTCATAATAATGAAGGCAGAACAGAATATCTTTTCCTCGCAACGATTGAGTTTTACAAAAGAAGCGAATTTTAGAGACTGTTCCTAAAATAAACATTAAGCTTAGCTCAAGAGCAAGCTAACCGTTTCAGCATGAGACGAGTCATAGCAAGGTGAATCAGAGCTTC
>PXPI01000131.1 GCA_003021905.1 Cyanobacteria bacterium SW_9_44_58
ATGACAACCACCATTCAACAACAACAAACCCAAAATGCTTGGGAACGGTTTTGTGAGTGGGTAACTAGCACCAACAACCGCCTGTACATCGGCTGGTTTGGTGTTCTCATGATTCCTACGCTACTAACAGCAACCACCTGCTTTATCATTGCCTTCATTGCTGCACCGCCAGTGGACATTGATGGCATTCGCGAGCCTGTATCCGGTTCCCTTCTCTATGGAAACAACATCATCTCTGGCGCGGTAGTTCCCACTTCCAATGCCATTGCACTGCACTTTTATCCCATCTGGGAAGCAGCAAGCCTTGATGAATGGCTCTACAACGGCGGCCCTTATCAGCTCATTGTGTTCCACTTCTTAATCGGTGTATTCTGCTACCTCGGCCGGGAATGGGAGCTTTCCTATCGTCTGGGAATGCGTCCCTGGATCTGCGTTGCTTTCTCCGCCCCCGTTGCGGCAGCTACCGCAGTATTCCTCATCTATCCCATTGGCCAAGGCAGCTTCTCCGATGGCATGCCCCTAGGCATCAGTGGAACCTTTAACTTCATGTTCGTGTTCCAAGCAGAGCACAACATCTTAATGCATCCGTTCCATATGCTCGGCGTAGCGGGTGTCTTCGGCGGCGCGCTCTTCTCAGCAATGCACGGTAGCTTGGTTACCTCCAGCTTAGTTCGTGAAACCACCGAAAACGAAAGCCAAAACAACGGCTACAAATTCGGACAAGAAGAAGAAACTTACAACATTGTTGCCGCCCACGGCTACTTTGGCCGTCTCATCTTCCAATACGCCAGCTTCAACAATAGTCGCAGCCTGCACTTCTTCTTAGCAGCTTGGCCGGTAATCGGCATCTGGTTCACTGCCCTGGGCGTCAGCACTATGGCATTCAACCTCAACGGATTCAACTTCAACCAATCCGTGATGGATAGCCAAGGCCGGGTCATCAACACCTGGGCAGACGTGCTGAACCGTGCCAACCTCGGATTTGAGGTAATGCACGAGCGCAACGCTCACAACTTCCCCTTGGACTTAGCATCCGGCGAAGCTACCCCGGTAGCAATGCAAGCCCCTGAAATCAACGGCTAATCTCATCGAGATAGCTAAGAATTTTCCCCCTCCCTCCGGGAGGGGTTTTTGTTGTTGATAAAGATGACGTCTAATGAAAAATAAATTCATTCAAATTAAGATGTTTCCTGCCCCAATTCGGGTAGGATTTTTTCTAATATTGCTTCTTCTTCTCTGGTTGCCTGTTGCTATTTCTGTGCAACAATTTCTCAGTCATGACCAAAATTTGGTTACGATTTTAACGATGGGATGGTTGTTTATTCTTTTTTTCATCTTAGTGAGAGTAACGGGAAAATTGATTTATCAGCAGTCTTATCCTTATCAAAATGTCGGCTTAATCAGTAATGGTCGTAATGTTTTAGAAGGGTTACAAGGCTTAGGCATTGGTTTATGCTTAACTGCTGTCTTATTTGTGTTACAAGGAACTTTCGGTTGGTTAAATTGGCAAGAAAATGCAGTCCCCTTTTGGCAATTAATTCTTGAGGGGGCGCTGACAGGAATTGGGGTCGCTATTGCCGAAGAATCGGTGTTTCGCGGTTGGTTATTGAATGAATTGCAACAAGATTATTCTCTAACGGCAGCATTATGGGCAAACAGTATTATTTTTGCGATCGCGCATTTTTTGAAACCAATTCCGGCAATGCTTGAAACCTTACCTGCTTTTCCCGGATTAGTTATGCTAGGCATAATTTTAGTTTTAGCAAGATGGAAAACTCAAGGAAAATTAGGGCTTCCCATGGGGTTGCATGCTGGTTTGGTTTGGGGCTATTACATCGTCGATGTGGGAGAATTAGTGAGGTATAGCAATACCATGTCTCCCGCAATTACTGGAATTAATGGCAATCCCATTGCAGGCGTCATGGGCTGGATTTTTCTGTTAGGATTAGCGATTTGGTTAAAGTCAAAACATTAAAGGGATGCAAGCGGCACAAGCTTAATTTTTTCTCCTGGATTAGCTGTGGTTAAGAATATGTTATTAATGATTGATTGCTATTCAGATTAATCAAGAAATAAGAATGATTCCTATCTATACCCAAATTCAACAAGGCAATCGCTGGCTACATCAGTATCAGGGAAAACGCCCAGCCTTTGCTTGTGTTTTAGGCTTTACGGAAACGGGATTGCTTCCTCAAATTTCAGCTGCCGGTGCGACTGCTGAAGATCGGCGTTATACCGCGATCGCGGATGCAGAATGTTTGGTTAACGGCATTCAACCGCACCCGAAATATCCTTTACCGCCTCTAACGGTAGGGGCTTCTCCCACCCTCATTTCCCGTGCCATTGTCGAAGCCCTTGATATTCCCGTTTATGTTTTCAATGCCGGATTGCCAACGCCTCCTGCGATTTCTCATATTGATTTAGCGGGGATTCCTGCCCAATGTGTTTCCACCGGAAAAGCGTTGCCTCAAGAAACAGTGGAATATCTATTTGCCCAAGGGTGGCATTGGGGAGAAGTTCTTGCCCAGACCGTATCAGATAGTTATTTAATCATTGGAGAATGTGTTGTCGGAGGAACAACCACTGCCCTTGCTTTACTCACGGGATTAAGAATTGCAGCGACCAATAAAGTTAATAGCAGTCATCCCCAGTGCAATCATCAACAAAAATGGGAAATTGTACAAGCAGGGCTAACACAGACAGATTGGTATTTTCAACAAACACCCTTGAATCCATTTGGGGTGGTGGCGGCGGTTGGGGATCCCATGCAGGCGGTTGTTGCGGGTATGGCATTGTCAGCGAGTCGTCAAGTGGGTGTATTGTTGGCAGGAGGCACCCAAATGTTAGCGGTTTACGGCTTAATGCAACGTCTAGTAAGACAAGGCAGTCGGGGCAGCTTAGAACAAGTAGTCGTGGGCACTACCCGTTGGGTTGCGGAAGATATCACCGGTGATACGGTTGGTTTAGCGAAAACCTTAAAGGAGGTTCCTTTATTGGCAACAGGATTGAGTTTTGCAACTTCCCATTATCCGCAACTGAAAGCCTATGAAGCGGGTTATGTTAAAGAAGGCGTTGGCGCTGGCGGTTGCGCGATCGCGTCTCATTTATATTTAGGTTGGAGTCAAGCTCAATTATTAAATACGATTGAGCAATTACTCCAACAATATGCCCAGATTCATTAAAAGTTAATGCGTTGGGAAAGCAGTTGTTCTTCTAAGGCAGCAATACGGTTGTAAGCAGCGGTTAACTGAGTATTGAGACGGCGAATTTGAATTTCAGGGGAAACTTCTTCTCCATCGGAAGCAGTGTTTCTAGTGGTATTAGTGTCATCATCCTGTAAAACATCTTTATGCCCCATCATGGCACGAAAGCCTTGTTGAGGGGTTTCTGAAGAAGCTTCACTAATTGAAGGAGTTTCAGAGGCATTATGGCTTGATTGATGCATTTGCATATTCTCGTCTAACCGATTGCTAAGGTGCTCAACCACCGCATAAAGCCGATCCATTTTTTGCTCAAGAGCAATGATATGATTTTCCAGTCGATCCATAAATAATATCAGGGTTAATGATTCTACCGTTACAGGTAATAGGCCTACTTTACTTTTTATGATATTCGTTATCTTGATACATTCCTTAATATTTAAGATATATTTAAGATTTATTTAGTTTTGCAGAGTGATGTTAAACCGGCGTAATTTCCTTAAAATTTTACTAGCGAGCGCGATCGCGCCTAGTCTTTCCGCTTGCGGCAACAGCAATGCCCTAACCGTCAAAGCTTTAAAGGGCTCAATTCCCCCGCAACTGTTAGGAGAGTTTAAAAATCAGTTTGAATTGGGGCGTAATGTCAATATTAATCCCATTACTCAGTTAAAAGAGCTTTATTCGCTACTAGAAGATTTAGCAGCAACAGAAGGCCAAAAAGGTGCTAATTTAGTGACATTGGGGGATATTTGGTTAAAAGATGCCATTGCCAACGAACTGATCCAACCCCTAGGGATTGATTCACTGCATAATTGGGAGCAATTGCCTTCCTCGTGGCAAAATTTAGTGCAACGGGATAGTCAAGGCAATCTTGATCCAGCAGGCAAAATTTGGGGAGCGCCCTATCGTTGGGGAAGTACCGTCATTGCCTATCGAGAAGACAAGTTTGGTGAAGCAGGATATGAAGTGCCAACGGATTGGGGAGATTTATGGCGGGAAGAATTGCGCGATCGCGTTTCTCTATTGGATCAACCGCGAGAAATTATTGGTTTAACCTTAAAAAAATTAGGAGAATCTTACAATACTAAGAATTTAGAGAATATTCCCAACTTAAAACAGGAACTTGCTAGCCTACATCAACAAGTCAAATTTTATAGTTCCCAAGCCTATCTACAACCTTTAATTTTAGAAGAAACTTGGATTGCAGTAGGGTGGTCAAGCGATGTGTTGCAATTACAAACTCGCTACCCTGATATTAAGGCAATTATTCCCCAATCAGGAACCGCCCTTTGGAGTGATATCTGGGTTCAACCTACCGTTAATGACGCGATTTCCGAACCCCTATGGCAATGGATTGACTTTTGTTGGGAATTGCAAGCAGCTAAGCAAATTGGACTTTTTACCAATGCCTCTTCTCCAATTTTACTGAATGCCAAAATTGACAAAATTCCCACGACCTTGCAGCAAGATTTCTTACGAATGCCTTCACCGGAACTGTTAGACAAAAGCGAGTTTTTGTTGCCCCTTTCGGAAAAAACTGATCAACAATATCAACAAGTTTGGAAAGAAATGCGGACAAACCAATTGTAATTAGTCATCCCGATTTTCTTCCCATAACCAAGCAAACAATTCTTTAACTGTTAGATAGACTTCGCTTGCAAAAGAAGGCATGGGAAGCATTGCCTCCGGTTCATCAAAAACTTCAAGTGTTTGCTGATCCTGAAAAATCAAGACAGTGTATTCTTTAGGATCAATGAACCATCCCATTTCTGTTCCCTGTTTTAGAGAGTACAAAATATTTTTCATCACCTTCGTTGGACTTTGAGCCCCAGATAAAATTTCAATTGTCCAATCTGGGGGAAGCGGAAACGTGTTCGTCAATTCTCCCTTCTCATCGCGGGGGATTCGACTCTCAATTAAAACGGCAATATCAGGCACAATTGAACAATCCCCGAAAGTGCAACGTCGTGATGGGAAAGCACAAGCAATCTGCTTAGGCTTCACAATCTGATTAATAACAGCAATTAACTCTTGCTGCATAATCTGACGTTCTCCCTCGGGAGTTGGTTTGGGACTCGTTTGTCCCTTGCAATATTCCTGAGGAGGCTTCGTTTCCGGCAATTCAAGAAATCCTTCCAATGTTAAGGAATTCGATGGTTCTTGTTCCATCAGATTCTTATCTACCCATTAAAACGTCAAAAACTGCTCAAAATCGGGAACATCCACATAATCTCCCCGGTCATGG
This sequence comes from Cyanobacteria bacterium SW_9_44_58, assembly GCA_003021905.1. Lineage (GTDB taxonomy): Bacteria > Cyanobacteriota > Cyanobacteriia > Cyanobacteriales > Rubidibacteraceae > Halothece. The sequence continues at coordinate 5,446 of PXPI01000131.1, forward strand.
GATTGATGGGTTAAATCCATGAGCAACTGCGAATAAGCGCCCTCTCGCAAGGAAGGAATCATCGGTTGTTGGTTGTGAATTGCTTTGACCCAATGGTCAACGAGCCGGAGAAAAGGGGCTAGACGTCCATCTTGATAGACTTTTGGGAAGGCCAAATTTTGGGGAACATAAACCTCTGATAGGGCTTCTCCTGCCCGGGCGGCTCGCAACCGAAAACCATGAACATAATCTTTGAGATTGCCGCTGCCTAAGACAAGCGTACCGCGATCGCCGTACACTTCCACCCAATGGCCCCGTCCTTCATAGGTAACGGAACTGATTGTCAACTGACAAGGGGTTCCATCCGCTAACTCCAGCATCAGTAAACAAGTATCATCGGAATCCACAGGCTTAAGTTGGCCGTTTTCATTGGGATCGGGGCGTTGCGGAATCGCAGTTGCCAATTGAGCGCATAAGCGATTGACACCGCCAAATAACCAATTGAGATAGTCAAAACTGTGAGATCCCACAGCCCCTAAAGCACCGCCGCCTCTCTCTTTTTGGGCGTACCAATTCCAGGCGCGTTCGGGGTTCGCTCGACTCGCCACTAACCAATCAATTTTCACTAACCGCTTTTTACCGACATAGTCTTTTTGCAAGTAGTCTGCTAACAATTGCCATTCCGGTACAAATCGAAATTCAAAATCGGCAACTGCCACCACACCTTGTTGCTTGGCAATATAATACAGTTCCCGAGTCTCTTGGGCATTTAAGTTTAAAGGTTTTTCTAAAATAAGATGTTTTCCTGCTTCTAGCACCGCTTTTGCCATGTCGTAGTGTAAAAAAGGCGGTGTCGAGATACTCACAGCATCAACATCGGGGAGAGAAAGCAGGGTATCCAGTTGGTTGCTGGCATGGGGAATATGATTTTCTTGCGCGATCGCGCGGGCTTTTTCTAAGCTGGGGTTATAAACAGCCACAGGTTTGGTGGATTCATGGATTTGGAAGGGAGGCAAGTGTACCTTCTGTCCAAAGCCTGTCCCAACAATGGCAACGCCAAGGGGTTGATTGTTCATGGCACTTTCTCCTAACATCTCAGTGATTTATTATGGGTTATGTAATAACAGATTAGTCTGTTAAGCCTCTAATTTGCTGGCGTCACAAAGATATCTCTTCCTAACCAGTCTTAGCAAGAGCAACGGGATGAGAATAAGGTTTTATCCATTGCTTAAAGGGCATCAATGATGAATCTGCGATATCTGATAATATCGTAAATTCATAGAATCCTTCTTAAGAGAGAGCGATCGCGCTCCTCTTGCCTCCTCGAATCTTGTTACAATACTTAACAACGTCACATCGGTCGGTCTGAAATTTATGACTCAACACATCGTTTCTACCAGTCAACCCAACGCAAATCAGGATCAAGTTAACCATCATAGCCAAACCAACCAGGAAACTATTACCGTGGAGTCATCAAATCAGCCCCTGCATCCTGCCTTAGCCGATGACGAGTGGCGTTATGATCCTGAAAGAATTAACCAGCACTACAAGAACCGTCCCTTTGCTGTCTTTAAACGTTTAATTGTTCTGATTTTGCCGGGGACAGCATTTGGGATCCGTTTACTGTTTGATAAACTAACGGGACGCATCCCCCAAAACGAACAAAAACGCGCCATCGAACTCCGAGAAATTCTCACCGAACTAGGTCCCACCTATATTAAAATTGGGCAAGCACTATCCACCCGCCCTGATTTAGTTCCGCCAACCTATCTCGAAGAATTGGCGCAATTGCAAGACCAACTGCCTCCTTTTGATAATTCCATTGCCTATCAGTTCATTGAAGAAGAACTGGGAAGCCCCCCTGAAGAAATTTACGCTGAAATCTCGACAGAGCCAGTGGCAGCAGCTTCTCTTGGACAAGTTTATAAAGGCAAACTCAAAACTGGAGAAGCGGTTGCGATTAAAGTTCAACGTCCGGACTTATACCGCCGCATTGCAATTGACTTATATATTCTGCGAAAAGTTGCTTTCTTTGCCACTAACAAGATTAAACGCATCCGCAGCGACTTAGTGGCAATTATGGATGAATTTGCCGACCGCATTTTTGAAGAAATGAACTATGCCCATGAGGGTTATAATGCGGAACGGTTTAAAGAACTCTATAACTATATTGAAGATATCTATGTTCCCGCAATTTATTGGGAATATACAGGGCGACGGGTTCTCACGATGGAATGGGTGGCGGGAATTAAACTAACCAATGTCCAAGGGATTCAAGATGCCGGGATCGAAGCCACGCGCCTGGTGGAAATTGGAGTGGAATGCTCCCTCCGTCAACTTCTCGAATATGGATTCTTCCATGCGGATCCTCATCCAGGCAACCTCCTTGCGATGTCGGATGGGCGCTTAGCCTATCTCGATTTTGGCATGATGAGCCAAATTAAACCCTATCAACGCTATGGCTTAATTCAAGCAGTGGTGCATCTAGTTAACCGGGATTTTGAAGCCCTTGCTCATGATTATGTTCAATTAGAATTTCTTTCAGAAGATACTGACTTAGAACCGATTATTCCCGCTTTAGCCAGTGTCTTTGAAAATGCGCTTGGGGCGACGGTAGCAGAACTAAATTTCAAGAGTATCACCGACAAAATGTCGGAGGTAATGTACGAGTTTCCCTTCCAAGTTCCTGCCTACTATGCCCTGATTATCCGTTCCTTAGTAACTTTAGAAGGAATTGCCATTGGCATTGACCCCAACTTTAAAGTTCTCAGCAAAGCCTATCCTTATATTGCTAAGCGTCTCCTCATTGATCCGGCACCCCAATTAAGACAGTCGCTACAAGACTTACTATTTCAAGATGGCCGTTTCCGTTGGAACCGTTTGGAAAATTTACTGCGCAACGCCCGTAACTCTCAAGACTACGATTTTGAAAAAGTATTAGACCAAGCCCTAGATTTCCTTTTTTCGGAACGCGGTGCCTTTATTCGGGAACAACTGGTAAATGAACTAGTCAAAGCCATTGATGTTTATGGGCAACGCAGTTTTTACAACTTCTCTGTCTCCATTCGAGAACAAGTAGGGTTAACAGTAAACGAAATCCCCCCGCAATTGGGGCAAGATAATGAAAACTTAGAACATATTCAAAATATTATTGAAATTTTAAGAGATACGCCAGGATTTGACCCGATGAGAATTATGCCTCTGGTCCCCAAAGTCTTATCCAAACCCGAAACCCAACAAATGGGACAACAAATTGTTGGAAAACTGACGGAAAAAGCGATCGCGCGTTTTATCCGCAGTATTGCTTTACAAGATCAATCAGTTTTCCCTGACAACAGTAATAATGGAAAACGCTCTTTGCCATCAGCCTCGAAAAGCTAAATGACCCAACGCGATCTCCTTTGGCGATATTGGCCCCTCCTCCCGCTCTATCCCTATGGAAAACGGCGTACGCTACGCCAAGAAGTTCTTAAAAACACCATCTGGACGTTTGACCAAGTGCAGGGAATCTTCTATGTTGTCGTTCCCATTCGGATGACTGTGGTACGGTTAGAAGCAGGAGGATTGCTCGTTTATGCACCTGTGGCGCCAACGCCAGAGTGTGTGCAGTTAGTGCGAGAATTGGAAGCAGAACACGGCACAGTTCAACATATTGTACTTCCCACGATTTCCGGGTTAGAACATAAAGTGTTTGTCGCTCCCTTTGCGCGGAAGTTTCCCAGCGCTCACGTTTATATTGCCCCGCAACAGTGGAGTTTTCCCTTCAATCTGCCCTTAAGTTGGCTCGGTTTTCCTCGCAAACGTACCCATACTCTTTCCTCTTCCTACGACTATAATCCCTTTGGCGAAGAATTTGATTATGCCATTTTAGGCCCGATTAAATTGGGATTAGGTTCTTTTGGAGAAGCGGCATTATTCCACAAACCGTCTCGCACTGTCCTTGTTACGGATACGGTCATTTCCATTCCTAAAACGCCTCCGGAAAGTGTACAGCTGGATCCTTATCCTTTGCTGTTCCATGCCAGAGACAATGGCTTGCAAACTGTTGAAGATACCCCAGAAATGCGAGAAAAGGGATGGCAACGCATTTGTTTATTCGCCACGTATTTCCAACCCAATGCTTTAGAGGTTCTAGAATGGGGAGAAGCCTTACAAGAAGCGAGACAAGCCCCTAACCGCTCAAAAAAGGCTTATTTTGGATTTTATCCCTTTCGTTGGCAATCGAATTGGAAACAATCTTTTGAACAGCTCCAAGGCAATGGCCGATTATTAGTGGCGCCAATTTTACAAACCCTGATCCTTAACCGTGCCCCTCGTGAAACCATTAAATGGGCCAATTTGCTCGTCAGTTGGCATTTTGAACGACTCATTCCTTGTCATTTTCAAGCCCCCTTACAAGTGTCTCCCCGAGAATTTCGCCAAGCCTTTAGTTTCCTAGAAAAAGAAGAACTCCCCATTAATCAACCTGCTTATCCGCTTCCGGAAGAAGATTTAGCCCCTTTAGAAAACATTGAAACCAGGTTAAAGAAAAGAAAACTGGTGCCGCCGCGTCAGGATAAAGTTTAATGAAAAGAGGGGGGCTGTTCCTCAGAAGTTGCCATAATGCGATAACAACCAGAATAAGGTTGCGCCCATTGATAATGGCATTCTTTGGGATTGCCCCAACACAGATTTAGGATTAATGCCATTTGCGTCGTTTCTACTTCTAACCATTCCACTTCACTCGCTTGTTGGTTAACGGTTTCTGGAACAATTCTTGTGGGCGGATTCCCTTCTTGCCATAAGACGAAATTGGCAGTTGCTTGTTGCCAAAATTCAAAAATTTGGGGTTTAACCGCCTTAAGCGTTTCCTTGTCTTCGGGAATCGCAATCAGTTGATTATGCAGTTCCGGACATTGAACTTCCAAGCCGTTGAAGCGACATGCTCGCCAAATTAATCCCGATACTCGGTGTTGCTGTTGATATTCATGAATTTGCGCCTGAAAATCTCGATAGGCAAATACTTTACTTAATTTTTGGGTCCCAATTGCTTTGGCTAAGACCGGGTTATTCAACCGATCCCAACAAGAGAATAAGACTCGTTTTCCTTGCCAGTTTGCGCGTAACTCTTGATCTAAAATTTCAATCAGTTGTTCGGTGGTATAGCTCATAAGCAAGGAAGTTCTGCTACGCGTCGGGCGAAAAACCGTACCAAAGGTATGGCGTCTATCCCTAATTTAGCGGACATTCTTGATTGGCTACCAGTTAATTAATTATTTTAACCCCCGATTACTTGTCGTCCGTGACTAATTTCTGTTCGGAGATTTTCCTGAATATGAATTTGTTTAAAAGTTACGCGATCGATTATCTCATTGAGTAGCTCGATCGCGTTAGTTAAGGCAAGGGAAAACCTTAATGGGAAACCCAAAGAGGAGAATCTGACACTTTGCCCCATCGCAAACGGAAGCTGAAGACAACTGTCTAGCCACCTAATCTGTCTTTTTTCCGTCGCAAGAGAAATGCAATAGGTATCCTCGCGCGATCGCGCTTAAATTGCACTAATTCTTTTCAATATTGGGCAATAATTCGAGACAACATCTTAATCATGAAAATCGGTTAGCTCAATAATTTGTCAACGAGTAATTATTTCTTAGATTAGAATCAATTATCATTTTTTGAAAAAAATTGTATTCAAAATAACATTTTAGTAACAACAAAAATGTCAATATTTACCCAATCCAAAACTAAAGAAACGTTGGCTTAAGTGAGGTAAAAAACGGTGCCAGAAACGCTTTTCAAAGTTGATTTAACCAAACCGATGCGCGATCAGGAAGTACCGGGACATAATCGTTGGCATCCCGATATTCCGCCTGTGGCTTCTGTCAAACCGGGAGAAATGTTCCGAATTGAATGCAAAGATTGGACAGATGGACAAATTAAAAATGATGATAATCCCAATGATATTCGCGATGTTGACCTGAGTGTCGTTCATGTTCTTAGTGGGCCAATTCGCGTTGAGGGGGCGCAACCTGGGGATATTTTAGTGGTGGATATTCTTGATATTGGCGCTTTGCCTGGGGATGAATGGGGCTTTACCGGCATTTTTGCTAAAGAAAACGGCGGCGGCTTCTTAACGGAACATTTTCCCCAAGCCAATAAAGCAATTTGGGATTTTCAAGGCATTTATACCACCTCTCGCCATATTCCCGGCGTCCGCTTTGCTGGCATTACCCATCCCGGCTTAATTGGCTGTGCCCCTTCCCATGAACTTCTGGCCAAGTGGAATAAACGGGAACGCGATTTAGTGGCAACTGATGCCAATCGGGTTCCTCCATTGGCTACTTTGCCGACGCCTGAAAATGCCGTTTTAGGAACCTTAAAAGGATCGGACTTTGAAAAAGCCGCTGCTGAAGGGGCAAGAACCGTTCCCCCGCGAGAACATGGCGGCAACTGCGATATTAAAAACTTGTCTCGGGGATCGAGAATTTATTTCCCGGTATATGTAGATGGGGCAAAGCTTTCTATGGGCGACATTCACTTCTCGCAAGGAGATGGGGAAATCACCTTCTGTGGCGCGATCGAAATGTCAGGCTATCTAGATATCCAGGTGGATATTATCAAAGGAGGGATGGATAAATATGGGATGGTGAACCCCATCTTTAAACCGGGTCCCGTGGAACCGCGCTACTCGGAATATTTAGTCTTTGAAGGAATTTCCGTGGATGAGTCTGACGGGAAGCAGTATTATATGGATGCCCATATTGCTTATCGCCGCGCGTGTTTAAATGCCATTGAATATCTCAAGAAGTTTGGCTATACCGGAGAACAAGCGTATCTATTGCTAAGTTGCGCGCCGGTAGAAGGTCGTGTTAGCGGAATTGTTGATATTCCCAATGTTTGCTGTACGGTAGCGATTCCCACAGAAATTTTTGAAAACAATATCTTGCCCAAATAGCTGGAGGTAGCAACATTATGCCAGTTTATGAATTTCAATGCGATACTTGCGGTGTATTTGAAGCCTTACGCCCGATCGCGTTGCGAGATGAAGCCCCCAATTGTCCCACTTGCAATGGGAAAACCCAACGCATTTTTTCCGTGCCCCATTTTAATTTGAGTTCCGGTGGCGCCTTATTGAAAGCGAGACAAACGGAGGAACCCAGAGTGGAAAAACGGGAGAAACAGCCTTCCCAGGCAGGATATCAAAGCCATAAGCGCGATCGGCCTTGGATGGTGGGTCATTAACCTCCTGCTTGCGCGATTGACCCGGAGGGTCACCGAGCCGAAGGCTCGATCGCGGGATTGATACAATTTAGCTGATATTTTCTTTTCGTTGTAACCGTCAATGCTCATTTTTACTCGGCGTTTAGCCAATCCGGTTGAAGATAAACGCCATGATCCCCTTTCTCTGGATGCTGAAGCGCGATCGCGCCCCCGTCAACATTTAACCTTAGATAATGGAGAACCCTGTTATCTACGTCTGCCACGGGGAACTGTGTTACAAGATGGGAATTATCTCGTCTCGGAAAATGAAGAAACCATGGTTCGCGTTGTGGCAAAACCGGAAGCGGTAATTACGGTGAAAGCCAATAAGACGGAAGATTTAGTCAAAGCAGCCTATCATTTGGGCAATCGTCACGTTTCCTTAGAAATTGCTTCGGATTACTTGCGTTTTTCCCCAGATCCGGTGTTAGAAGATATGCTAAAACAGATGGGATTAAGGGTGATTCAGGAAGTAATGCCCTTTTTCCCAGAATTCGGGGCTTATCACCATCACCATTAGAAATGACAATTCTCAAACTATTGCAGCTATCAAGTTCAGCCTTGCCCTTAGGGGCTTACAGCTACTCGGAAGGGTTAGAAACTGCTATTGAACAGGATCAAATTCGGGGAAAAGAAGACTTGCGACAATGGCTGAGTGATGAACTGTCTTATGGGGCAATTCGCCTGGAAACGGCACTGATGTTGCGAGGATATCGTTGTTGGGCAACCCAAGATTTAGACAGTTTGTCGTATTGGAATCAGTGGGCAAGTGCAGTGAAAGAAACCTCTGAACTGCGGGAACAAAGTTGGCAAATGGGCAATACCCTTACCCGTTTGTTGCTATCATTAGAGACTGTTCGGCGGGAAAGCAATCAAGGCAGTTGGGATTTAGAACAGGGAATTAATCTCATGGGAAAACCCTGCAATTACGCGATCGCGTTTGGCATGGGCGCAGCGCACTGGCAAATTGATGAACATTCAGCGGTTCTCGGTTATCTCCACAGTTGGGCGACTAATTTGATGAATGCGGGTGTTAAATTAATTCCCATTAGTCAAACCTTAGGGCAACAGTTGCTATTGCAGCTTCATCCGGAAATGGAAAGTGCAACGACAACGATTCTCAACTTGCGAGATGATGAATTATATACCTGCAGTTGGGGATTAGGCTTGGCTGGTATGCAACATGAAATCCAGTATACGCGATTGTTTCGCAGCTAAAATAAGTTGTATCCTCTTGAAACAACTAAAGACTATACCTAACCTAAGATAGAGATGAATACCTTACGAGTTGGAATTGCCGGAGCTGTGGGTTCCGGAAAAACGGCCTTATTAGATGCCCTCTGTAAAACCATGGGCGAGTCTTATCAACTGGCTGTTGTCACCAACGACATTTATACTCAAGAAGATGCCGAATTTTTAGTCCGTTCCCAGGCACTGGCGCGCGATCGCGTGTTGGGCGTTGAAACCGGGGGTTGTCCCCATACGGCAATTCGGGAAGATGCCAGCATCAACCTAGAAGCCCTGGAACAATTAGAAGCCAAATTTCAGCCCTTGCAATTACTGTTTTTAGAAAGCGGCGGCGATAATTTAGCAGCAACGTTTAGCCCAGAATTAGTAGATATTACCATTTATGTCATCGATGTGGCAGCCGGGGATAAAATTCCCCGCAAAGGCGGACCTGGTATTACCAAATCCGATTTATTAGTCATTAATAAAATTGATTTAGCCCCCTATGTTGGTGCTGATCTCTCAGTTATGGAACGGGATGCTAAAAAAATGCGCCGCGAGAAACCGTTTGTCTTTACCAACTTAAAAACACAACAAGGATTAGCAACAGTACAAGACTTTATACGCTCTCATTTAATTTGATGTGTTATTTTGCATCCTGAAATGAATAGCAAATATTGCTTATTTTGATTCAGCTAATTCTAATTTAGTAAGTATTGTGTTAATAGCTTTCTCTGCAAATGTTTGATCAACAGTATATTTTGGACTGACCAGTCGTCTTACCTTATCTTTATCAACATCCAGCCAACTTGCTAAAACAGATGCAGTAACGCCAGTTTTCTGCATTAAAGAGTAAACTTCTGCTTTCCATGCTATTTCTAGAGGAACGGGAACTAAGTATTGTTGGTCTACTGTCTGACTAGGCAATGGTAGATCCAAATGGTCATCAATACGAACAGCGATTGCTTCTGCTAAACAGTCAGAGGCTTCGCTTAAACATTGTTCTATGCTATTTCCTTGAGTAATGGCCTCTGGCAAGTCTGGGAAAGTTACAACAAACCCTCCATCTTGATCAGGGCTAAAAGTAGCAGGAAATGCGAATAACTTTAACTCCATTGCTATTATCCTTCAATGTCTCTTCGCGATAAGCCTAGCTGTTGTAACATAGCTAGCAACGTACCAGTTTTTAGTTCATCCTTTGGGTTACGTACAATTGTGAAATGCTCTCCGAAGTAAAGCGTAACATGGCTTCCTTTGCCACGTTTTTTATCAACACGAACCTCAATATTTCGTGCTTTACCAATTTGTTTTACTCGTTTAATAAATTCATTCCCCTTCATTAAATACTAATGTTAAAAACATCTACTCCCATGACTTCCCCATGGCAAGGAGTTCTCAAACTGATCTACCAACGTCGCGACGATACCACGCAACCGATTCAATCCTATAGCAAAGCCCCTTATAAGCTACAGCACCCGTTTTATCCGCAAGGCGGCGACATTTGCTACAGCACCATTCTTCATACAGCAGGCGGCATTGTCGGGGGCGATCAACTGTATCAATCCATCCAGTTACAACCTCATACTCACGCGGTTATTACTACGGCTTCTGCCAGTAAAATTTACCGCAACAACGGATCAACGGCTTATCAAAAAACTGACATTGAGGTGCAAGAAAACGCTTGTTTAGAGTATCTTCCCAGAGAAATGATTGTTTTTGAGGGGGCGCAATACAACCAGCAGTTGCGAGTCAATCTTGCCCCCACTGCTACCTGGCTAGGCTGGGAAATTGTGCGTTTTGGCCGTTCGGCAAGAGGAGAACAGTTTTTGCAGGGAGATTGGCGATCGCGCACCGAAGTTTGGCAAGATGGTCGATTAATTTGGGTGGATTGCCCGTGGTTGCCAGGGGGAAAGGAGGTTTGGGAAAATCCTCACGGTTTAGCCGGATGCCCTTTAGTTGGCACCTTAGTTTGGCTGGGAAAGCCGGTTTCTTCGGAACTCATTGCCCAAATCCGAAAGTTGTGGCATCAAATGGAAACAACTGGGGAAGCGGGCACAACAAAATTAATGTCTGGATTATTGTGTCGTTATCGCGGAAATTCTTACAGGGAAGTGATAAACTGGTTTACAAATATTTGGCGTTTATTGCGTCAATGGGATGGCAAAGCAACCCCTGTTACGCCTAGGGTTTGGCAGGTTTAAAGATGCAATTTTTTCATTAAGTTTCTATGCAACTTTCACCTCAAGAAAAAGATAAATTATCCATTTTTACGGCTGCGTTATTAGCAGAAAGACGAAAAGAAAAAGGACTGAAATTGAATTATCCAGAAGCCGTTGCCTATATCTCGGCAGGGCTTTTGGAAGGGGCACGGGAAGGACGTTCAGTAGCCGATTTAATGAGTTACGGCAAAACGTTGCTTTCTCGTGACGATGTCATGGAAGGGATTCCGGAAATGGTGGATGAAGTACAAGTGGAAGCTACCTTTCCTGATGGCACTAAGTTGGTAACTGTTCATAATCCCATTGTTTAATGAGGAAATAGCATATGATTCCAGGAGAAATGCAAGTTCAAGCTGGGGAAATCGAGTTAAATCAAGGCCGTTCTCTCCGCTCAATTTCTGTTGCCAATACCGGCGATCGCCCCATTCAAGTGGGGTCCCATTTCCACTTTTATGAAGTGAATTCTGCTTTGCAATTTGACCGTGAAGTCAGCAAAGGCATGCGGTTGAATATTCCGGCAGGCAACGCCATTCGATTTGAACCGGGAGAAGAACAGGAAGTGGAATTAGTCGCGATTGGCGGTCGTCGTGAAATTTACGGTTTCAATAATCGTATTAATGGGAAGGTTTCATGAAGAAACATGATGTGGAAATTTAAAAGCGTTTTCATCAGCAGTTTATTCCTCTTTAGCAGCCTATTGCCAGAACAGGTTAATGCCCAAGCAACTGATTCCTGTCGTCCAGAACCGAATCCGGAAGCAACACAGTATATTGTGGGCTATGGCAGCTTGATGGAAAAAGAATCTCGCACTCGCACCACGTCTAATATTGGGGAAGTTAAGCCCGTTATGGTTTCCGGCTTTCAAAGAGTTTGGGGAATTCAGGGGGGACCAGCCACTTATTTAGCAGCAATTCCCAAGCCTGAAGCTAACTTTAATGCCGTTACCTATAGACTAAATAGTTTAGAACAGTTAGAAGCCACTGATCGTCGCGAAAGGGGATATTGTCGAGACCAAGTTCCCAAGGAACAGTTAGAAATTCTAGCAGGTTCTGTACCAGAGAATGCCCAATTTTGGATTTATACACTTAAGCAACAAAAACCGGATCAGCCAGATTATAACCATCCCATCGTGCAAAGTTATGTGGATCTTTTTATTAGTGGTTGTCTCGAACAACAGAAAAAATTTGATTTAGAGGGATTTGCCCAAACCTGTATTGAAACGACAAAAGGATGGTCTCCCTACTGGGTCAATGATCGCATTTATCCGCGCCGGCCTTTTATTCACGAACCTCAAGCCTTTAAAATTGAACAATTATTAAAAGAAGAATTACCTAAGATATTGCCTTATCGCACGATTGAATAGTCCGAATATCAAACAAGGAGAAAACAATGAGTTATCGCATGGAACGCCAAGCCTACGCAGAAACGTTTGGTCCCACAACCGGCGATCGCGTGCGGTTGGCAGATACGGAATTATGGATTGAAGTGGAACGCGATTTCACCACCTACGGCGAAGAAGTCAAATTTGGCGGCGGAAAAGTGATTCGGGATGGCATGGGGCAATCTCCCATTTCCCGGGAAGAAGGGGCAGTTGATACCGTGATTACCAACGCCCTGATTCTGGATTGGTGGGGCATTGTCAAAGCGGATGTGGGCATTAAAGACGGTCGCATTGCCAAAATTGGTAAAGCTGGCAATCCCTATATTCAGGACAATGTGGATATTATTATCGGTCCGAGTACCGAAGCCATTGCTGGGGAAGGCATGATTCTCACTGCTGGGGGCATTGACAGCCATATTCACTTTGTGTGTCCGCAACTGGTAGAAACCGCGATCGCGTCGGGGATTACCACCATGTTTGGCGGCGGAACCGGTCCGGCAACGGGAACCAACGCTACCACCTGTACTCCTGGTTCCTGGAACATTCAGCGGATGCTGGAATCAGCAGAAGCCTTTCCCATGAATCTCGGCTTTTTCGGCAAAGGCAACAGTTCCCAACCGCAAGGGCTAAAAGAACAGATTTGGGCGGGGGCAATGGGGTTAAAACTCCATGAAGACTGGGGAACTACCCCTGCTGCCATTGATAATTGTCTCTCGGTAGCCGAACGCTACGATGTGCAAGTTGCTATCCATACCGATACCCTGAACGAAGCAGGATTTGTGGAAGATACCATTAATGCGTTTCAGGGAAGAACGATTCATACCTACCATACCGAAGGCGCAGGTGGCGGTCATGCCCCTGATATTATTAAAGTCTGCGGTCAGAAAAATGTTTTCCCCTCCTCTACTAATCCCACTCGTCCCTACACTGTCAATACGCTGGATGAGCATTTGGATATGTTGATGGTGTGCCACCACCTGGATCGCAATAGCCCGGAAGATGTGGCCTTTGCTGAATCCCGGATTCGTCGGGAAACCATTGCGGCTGAAGATATTTTACACGATTTAGGGGCTTTCAGTGCCATTGGATCCGATTCGCAAGCCATGGGGCGTGTGGGAGAAAATATCATTCGCACTTGGCAAACGGCGCACAAAATGAAAGTGCAGCGGGGGGTATTGCCCTCTCCCGACAATACCAGCGAAACCCATGACAACTTTCGCGCCAAACGCTATGTTGCAAAATACACCGTCAACCCGGCAATTATGCACGGCATTTCCCATGAGGTGGGTTCCGTTGAACAAGGAAAACTTGCGGACTTGTGTTTGTGGAAAACCAGTTGTTTTGGGGTGACCCCGGAAATGGTGATCAAAGGGGGCGCGATCGCGTATGCCCAGATGGGAGACGCCAATGCCAGCATTCCTACCCCCCAACCCATAGAAATACGACCCATGTTTGCCAGTTACGGGCGCGCGATCAACAGCACTTGTCTCACGTTTATTTCTCAAGCGGGCATGGAAGCTGATATTGGTCAACAATTAGGCTTAGAAAAAACGGTTGTTCCAGTTAGCAATACTCGCAATATTGACAAGGCAGACATGAAACTGAATACAGCCTTACCGGAAATGGAAGTTGATCCCGAAACCTACGAAGTGAGGGCAGATGGAGAACTTTTAACCTGTGAACCGGCTACCAGTTTACCCATGGCACAACGCTATTTCCTGTTTTAACTAGTCTGCTGAGAAGTCCCTAACTGGTTTAATTTTGGGGATTTTGTAGTTGTTAAGAAACAGTTGTGACTAGGGATGAAAAGTTTTAACAATATGGTATTCCCTTATTAAAAGCCTAAGTATTTTTTTTATTTTTTATGACACAACTTAATGTTAGTAAAATAACTAATTTAACTTCAACAAAAGAAGTCAATCCTGTTTTTGCTCGCCACGAAACATTTCATCCTCGTTTCGGTTGGTTAAAAAAAGGATTCGATGCGGCAAGCCAAAATTCTCAGATTTTTCTACAAGAAGATGCCCCCGTGCGGCTTGGTGTGGGAAAAAATATGGTTCGTTCCATTAGATACTGGTGTCGGGCTTTCAAAATTTTGGAGAATGATCAGCCTACTGCGTTTGGTGAAAAACTGCTTGGCGATCGCGGATGGGATCCCTTTTTAGAAGATCCGGCGTCTTTATGGTTGCTGCATTGGAATCTTCTTAAGCCCACTTGTGAAGCTGCCGCTTGGCATTATGTTTTCAATTATTTTCGACAAATCGAATTTACCAGTGAAGAATTAAATTCAGAACTCCAAAACTATAATACGCAATTAGGCAAAAAAATTGCTGAATCTTCGATTAAAAAAGATGTTGCCTGCTTGCTGCGAATGTATGCTGAAGTCGGAGATCCCAATAAACTAACTGAAGATTCAATTGACTCACCATTTACAACGCTTAATTTAATTCAAACTACAAGCGATTCCAAACATTATCTTTTCAAAATTGGTCCCAAAATTACCTTGCCAGCAGAAATGATTGTGGCGACTGCTTTACAATTTGCCAAGACCCGAGGAACACAAAAAACCGTTTCTCTTTCTACCCTGGCTTACGAAATGGGAAGTCCTGGACTGGCTTTTAAGTTGCCCGAAAGTGCCATTTATGACGCGATCGAAGCAGTGAGTGATTCCTGGGAAAGCTTAACGCTGTCTGATACAGCCGGATTAATACAATTTTCTTTCAAAGAAGACCCATTAGTTTTAGCAGACGATATCCTAGACAAGTATTTCCAAGGTAGAAGTGGGAATTTCCAATGACCGAACCAACACTCTCTCAATACATTCGTCTAAACCGTCGCTATTCCCGTTCTGTCAATCTGGAACGGGATCTAGAAACCCCATCTGCCTTAGAGGGATATGTGTTAACGAATCGTTCGGTTGACAGTCTGCGACGGATTGTTACTCGATTCTCCCAGATGGAGGGGAATCGCGCTTGGACATTAACGAGTGTTTATGGTACAGGAAAATCGGCTTTTGCCCATTATTTATCAGCGTTAGTTGCCCTTGCCAATCATCCCATGCGAGAGAAAGCGTTGGAAATCGCTGAGACAGCATTGGGAACCGACAGTGCCGATTATCGGATGCTGCAAACCAATTTACCGGAATCGGGCTTTTTCCGGGCAGTCGCAACTGGCAGTCGAGAACCCATTAGCCAAACCATTGTTCGCAGCTTAATTAATGGGGCAGAGTTTTTCTGGAAGCATCAAAAAGGTAGCAAGCCCAAAATTTATCGAGAATTAGTGGATCTGCAAGTTGAAATCCAAGAAGGCAGACAAGTTGGCAATCAAGAAGCGCTGCAACTGGTTAAGCGAGTTGGTAAAGCTGCGGATACAGGCATTTTTATTGTTTTAGATGAGTTGGGAAAAAATTTAGAAGATGCGGCGTATCAAGGAGGAACCGAAGATTTATATCTACTGCAACAATTAGTTGAACTTCCTGAACAAACGGATACGCCAATTTATATATTAGGAATTCTTCATCAAGCCTTTGCTGAATACGGTCAAAGATTGGCAACCGTTGAACGCAATGAATGGGCAAAAATACAAGGGCGATTTGAAGATATTCCCTTCACTGAATCAGCAGGACAAATGATGCGCCTGATTGCTAGGGCGATTGATCACTCGCAATCAGACCCGATTTCATGTGCTTTGAATAATTATGCGCAACAGTGGTTCACCCACATTCAAGATGCGATTCAAAGCGAAGAATTTTCTGAAGAAATTATTAGTGAGGTTTATCCCCTACATCCGTTATCAGCGTTTGTTTTACCCATTCTTTGCCATCGCTATGCCCAGAATGATCGCTCTTTATTTACCTTTTTAACCAGTGCTGAACCTTACTCTTTTAAGCGTTTTTTAGATGAGGTTTCGGTTCAATCGGATATCTTGCCAACCCTGAAATTAGATCAGGTTTATGATTATTTTATTGAAGCAGCTGGGATGGGGTTAGCTTCCAGACCGAATCTACAGCGGTGGCTGGAAATTCAAGATTTAATTGCTGATGCCAAACATCTCGATCGCGACCATGTCAGAACGCTGAAAAGCATTGGTATCTTGAATTTGGTGACTGTGACAGGAGAATTGCGAGCCACTCGTCACCTAGTCCCCTTAGCCATGTGTGATTTGCCTAGTGGCGTGGAAGAGGCAGATGTGCACAATCAGGTTCAATATTGGGATAACGTGATTGACCAGCTATTACAAAAAAATCTGATTACCCATCGTCGTCAACTAAATGAACTTCGGCTTTGGCAAGGGTCAGACTTTAATGTTGATAGCGAGTTAACTGCTTATCTAGAAAAAGAAGAATCGGATCTGGTCAAATTACTCTCTTCGCTGCGACCGCTAAAGCCATTGGTAGCACAACGCCACAGCTATAAAACTGGAACACTGCGGTATTTTGAATGTCACTATCTTGATAGCAGTTTTGATTTAACGCAACTTTCCTGTTCTAGTGCCGATTGTGATGGTTTGGTGGGGTATTGGTTGGATCCCGAAACGCCTTCAGAGATTCCGGCAACCACAGCAGATGGCAAACCCTTAATTATCTTGGGAACGAGTAAATTGGATGTGTTGCGGATGCGCACGCGGGAGTATGCAGCGCTGAAAACGATTGAAAGTACTGCCCCTGAGTTGGTTAGCGATGGGGTTGCCCGCAGAGAGGTTCGCTACCGGGTTGTGGAAGCGGAACAGTTACTGGATGATACTCTCAATCAAGCCTTCAACATTGCTAGCAACTCGGATTTGTGTTGGGTACAGGGAGAACGTTCCCCAATTGATCGCGTGACCGATTTTAATGCCAAACTATCTGAGGTCTGCGATCGCGCTTATCATCGAACGCCAATTCTCTGGAATGAACTGATTAATCGGCGTCAGTTAACTTCTCAAGCAGCAAAAGCGAGGCGCGAACTGATCGAAGCAATGATGGCGTCTTCGGATCAGGAGAAATTGGGCTTAAAAGGCTTTGGTCCCGAAGTTAGCATGTATTATTCCTTGTTGGCGGATTCGGGGATTCATCGTAAGGAAGGAAAAGAATGGGGCTTCTTTCCGCCAGAAGAAAATGCCACGGTTTGGAATCTCTGGTGCGCGATCGAGGAATTCTGTTTAGAGGCAACGAAACAGATCCAATCCTTGGATAAGCTTTATGCGAAGTTAGCTGAACCTCCCTATGGGGTTAAACAAGGGGCTGTGCCAGTTTTACTCGCTGCGGTTCTGCTTTATCATATCGATGATGTTGGGGTTTATAAAGATGGAACATTTATTCCAGTTTTAGGCCCAGAACATTTTGAAGTACTGTTTCGAGATCCCTCGCGATTTGCCGTTAAGCACTTTGAGATTGTCGGCCTGCGATCGCAGGTTTTCAAAGAATTAGAGGCGATTTTACGACAACCGAAGAAGAAAAAAGCGGGAAAAATCCGCAACACTACCTTGCTAACCGTGGTGACACCGTTATATCAATTTGTAAAAAAGCTTCCGGCTTATACGACAAAAACCAAGCAAATCAGCCCAGAAGCCCAAGCAGTCTTAAATGCCCTGCAAAAGACAATTGAACCTGACGAATTACTCTTTCATCGCTTGCCGGAAGCGTTTAATCTGCCTGCCATTGGTACAGGAGAAGCCGATGACGGAAATGTTGCCAAACAACTGCGCTCCCAACTCATCCAAGTTCTGCGGGAAATTAATACTGCCTATGAAGAACTGTTAAAGCATTGTCAACATCTACTTCATGCTGCCTTTGGCGTTAGCAGCAGCGATCAAAAACTGCGAGAGGAGTTGCGAGTTAGGGCAAAGCCTTTAGTGGGGAAATGCGTTGAACCAACGCTTCGGAGTTTTACTAAAGCTGCGGTTGATGAAGAAAAAAGCGATCATGACTGGTTGGAAGCCATTGTTATGATTGTTGGCGATAAACCAGCGGAATCTTGGACGGATGAGGATGCGACAAATTTTGAAGTCAAGCTTTCCGATCTTGCTAGGCGATTCAAAAATTTAGAAGCCTTGCAAAAAGATGTTGCTTCTAAAGGAGACGGGTTTGAAGCGCGTCGAGTTACGGTTACACGTTCTGATTGGGAAGAAACCCATCGTCTAGTTTGGGTAGATAACGAACAAACCAATCAACTCGATGAATTAGTGCAGGAAACGCTAGAAAAACCGCCACTAAAAGATAATCCGCAACTGCAACAGGCATTTGTGGCAAAACTGACGGAAACAGTTTTGGGAGAAGCCGCCTCAGAAAATATCAAGTCTCTCAACAAGCAGACTCAAGCTGAAGATCAGAACTCCGGTCAAGCCAGCGCCTAAATGAAGATCGTTAATTTCCCTTACAGACATTTCTCTCCCAAGAAGAATATAATGATTTAGCTTTACGTCTAGGAGTTAATCAACTTGATCCATCTACACTACTAAATAATCGCGATCAAGTTGCAGCATTTTTAGCTCTTCCAAAGGGCATCTCAATTAATGAAGCCAAACTTCCCTCTCATGTCAAACCTGCGTACCCTCTTTTTCCACATCAACGTCGTGCAGTAGCTTCTTTACATCAAGCAATTTCTTCTATAGGACGTGCTCTTTTGCATATGCCTACAGGAGCGGGGAAAACCCGAACTACAATGAATTTAATATCAGAACATTTACGTCAATGTGAAGAAGGTGCAGTGTTATGGTTAGCTTCTACTAAAGAATTATGTGAACAAGCTACTTTAGAATTTGAACAGGCATGGAGTTATTTAGGAAATCGAGAATTACCAATTTTGACATTTTGGGGAGGCAAACAAATTGAGCTAAATAAAATATATGATGGTTTAGTGGTTGCTACTCCTCAAACGCTTTATAACAAAAAGCAGAAGTATGGTTTAGATTTTATTTCGGAAATTAGTAATCGCTTAACGTTAATTGTTTTTGATGAAGCTCATCAAGCTATAGCAAGAACTTATAGAGATATAACTGAACAGTTAGCATTCAATAATAATAGAAATTCAGAGACCAAAATTATTGGACTAACTGCGACTCCTGGAAAGACATTTGCAGGAACTCAGTCTGATATAGATCTTGTTAATTTTTTCCGCAATCACAAAGTGACCTTACAAGTTGATCAAGAAGGGTTCTCTAATCCTGTTAGATATTTAATAAACAAAGGATATATTGCTGAAGCTAAATTTGAACTTCTCGTTCCTAATAGTATTACATCAAATAACAATTATAATGATGAAATTTTTAATTATGATATAGAAGATAACGAACCTATAAGGATTGATAGAATTGAATATTTACTTTTAGTTTATCAAGCTATTGATAAATTAATCCAATATGGACATCGGCGAATTTTAATTTTTGCTGCATCAGTAGAACTTTCAAATGACATTGCTGCTTTACTAAGAACACTTAATATTAGTGCTGATTCCATTCACAGTGGAACCCCTTCCGAAATTCGAGCAATGTGTATTGAAAGATATCGTAGTAAAACTAATAGTATTCGTATATTAGTTAACTTTGGGATTTTAACAACTGGATTTGATGCTCCTCAAACTAGTGCTGCTGTAATTGCCCGTCCTACCAAATCATTGGTTTTATATAGTCAAATGATAGGTCGAGCAATACGTGGAGAAAAAGCGGGGTAAGGATTCAGGTCTAGGGTTGACAAACCCAGAAAAAACGTTAGAGTCAAACCATCATGAGTGAGTCCAATCTGTCACAGCCACCAGAACAATTAAA
>PXPI01000132.1 GCA_003021905.1 Cyanobacteria bacterium SW_9_44_58
AAAGAGGCGAGACCCCGCGCCGCCGAAAGGCGCAAGGGAATGCTCGCCGATGAAGCAAGAATCTCCCGCTATACCGAAGGTTAGCGGTGAGAGTGTCAATAAACTTCACAAAGTAGGTTTCGTTGCCATCCGTAATCGCATACGCCTAACTAATGGAACCGCCTCCCACCGAACGGCGATCTTGAATTTGAAATGATTGTCCGGTTGCTTGAGAAATTTGGTTTTCCACTTCTTGCCACATCAGTTTTCCGACTTGTTCAATCGCTTGGATCGTACAATAACTGATGACCTCTCTCCCTTCTCCCCTCAATCTGGAAGTATCCCTCAATATCGTCTCGGAAAATCATTCGATTCTTCCACGGGATTTATTTTACCCAATGGGGCAATTCGTTCTCCTGATACGGCCTGGATCGCGCAACAATGCTGGGACAGTTTAACGCAACAACAGCAGGAACAATTTGTTCCCCTTTGTCCCGATTTTGTTGTGGAATTACTTTCTCCTAGCGATAATCTCGATCAAACTCGCCAAAAAATGCAAGAGTATCTTGATCAAGGCGTGCGTTTGGGTTGGTTGATCCTGTTTCAGCAACAAAGGGTGGAAATTTATCGCCCTCAGCAACCAGTAGAAGTCCAAGAAAATCCAACGATGCTTTCTGGAGAAACCGTCTTACCAGAATTTGAATTGGATTTAACAGAAATTTGGTGAATCAGAACTTACTTTTTCGTCGCCAGTAACCCGCGAATTTCTTGCCAAATTTGAGATTGGGCTAACCCTGGTCCGCGACTGGGATGGGTTAAAACCCCATGAGTTGGACTAAATAGGAACGCTAGCATAAAGAAACCGAAAGCCACCATCACGATTGCGGGACCGGAGGGGATATTAAAATAATAGCTGAGATACATGCCGCTAATGCTAGCCAGAACCCCAATGACTGCCCCTAATATCATCATCTGATGCAATCGCTTCACTAATAAGTAGGCAGTCGCACCGGGGGTGATTAATAAAGCAACGACTAAAGCTAACCCCACTGTGGTCAGACTGGCAACAATTGTCAGCGACATAAGGATAATCAGCCCAAAGTCTAACAGATTGATCGGCAATCCCGAAGCTTGTGCCCCTTCTGGATCAAAGGTATAAAATAACAACTCCTTATACAAAAGCGCGATCGCGCCTACCACAATAACAGCGATGACACTGGTATTAATCACATCTCTAGTTGTCACTCCCAAAATATTCCCGAACAGAAAGTGCAAGAGGTCAATTTTGTTGTTTTTCTGAACAATGGTAATTAACGTAATGCCCAGGGAAAAAAAGGCAGAATAGATAATGCCCATAGCAGCATCTTCTTTAACCGGCGATCGCGTTCTCACCCAAGCAATCATGACAGCACTAATCACACCGGCAATAAAAGCGCCCAAAAAGATATCAACGCCCAAAATAAAGGCAATGGCAACCCCCGGCAATACCGAGTGACTCACTGACTCTCCCAGTAAGGCAAGCCGTTGTACCATCAAATAACTGCCCACCACTGCACAAATAATCCCCACTAAAATCGCCGTCATCAGCGATCGCTGCATAAATCCATATTGCAACGGTTCAATTAGTATTTCTAACATCAATCTCCTTACGCTGCCTCTGAGAAAAACGCAATCCGATCGCCGTAAGCATATTGCAAGTTCTCAGCATTCAAAACTTCTTTGCGAGTACCGTGGGCAACTAATTCCCGATTGAGCAAAATTAAGTCATCGAAATTAACAATGGAATGCCCTAAATCATGATGCACCACTAAAACAATATGCCCTGCTTCGGCCAGTTCATGGAGAATGTCAAAAATGACACTTTCCGTTTTCTTGTCGATACCAGCAAAGGGTTCATCAAAACAGAAAATATGTGCCTGTTCCGTTAACGCTCTTGCAATAAAGACTCGTTGTTGCTGTCCCCCGGAAAGTTCGCCAATGGCGCGATCGCGATAATCGCTTAATCCCACGCGATCTAAAGCTTGGGCGACTAAACGACGAGAAACACTTGAAAAGCGATGAAACCAACCCGTTTTCCGCACGCGCCCCATCATTACCACATCCCAAACGGTTGCGGGATACGTCCAGTCAATTTTCGAACGCTGCGGCAAATAAGCCACCTGATCCAATTGTTTCGTGAGAGGTTGGTTTTGGAAGCAAACCTTGCCTTGCACCGGAGTGACTAATCCCAGCATAGCTTTAATTAAGGTGCTTTTCCCCGCCCCATTGGGACCAATCATGCCCGTGACACGTCCGGGACGAATCTCACAGTTAATTGCTTTTAAGGCAAGCACGCGGCGGTAGTGAACTTCCAGTTCAGAAATGTGAATCCCTTCTGCCTGTCGGTTTGGGAAACTGATGGGGGTCATGGGAACGCTCCTGAAATATGAAACAATTGTGAGAAACTGTTGGCTATGATAGCATGACTTTCATCTAAAAATGAAAAAATTATGAAAATATGAGCAAGCATGATTCCAGAAAATACGGGTTGGCAATTATCGGCGCGATCGCGGGGCTATGGCTAACCGGTTGCAGTCAAAGCAACCCCACAGACGGCAATAATGAGAAACCCAGTGTGGTTGCCACTAGCACCATGATTACCGACTGGACAGAAAAAGTAGGCGGCGATGAAATTAAAGTTACTGGTATCCTTGAACCCGGTGCCGATCCCCATGTTTATGAACCCGTGCCTGCCGACAGTCGGGCGATGGAACAAGCGGATCTCATTTTTTACAACGGTTATAATCTAGAACCGGAACTGATTAAGGTGATGAATGGGACGGGGATCAGCGATGAGAAAACTTTAGCCGTTGCCGAAGTTGTCACCCCTTTTGATTATGAATACCAAGGGCAACAAGTTCCTGATCCCCATGTTTGGGGCGATGTGGAAAACGCGATCAAAATGGTCAAAGCAATTCGCGATCGTCTCATTGAACTTTCCCCAGAAGATAAAGCAGAATTTAGCGACAACGCTGCCAACTACATTGAAAAGTTAAAGCAACTAGATCGTTGGATTATTCAACAAATCCAAACCATTCCCGCAGATCAACGTCAACTTGTCACCACTCATGATGCCTTCCAATACTATGCCCGCGCTTACGGATTAGCGGTAACTGGAACCTTAATCGGAATCAGTACCGAAGAACAGCCTAGCGCCCAACGAGTAAAAAACTTGTCCAATGCGGTAAGAGAAAGCAATGTTCCCGCAATTTTTGCTGAGACAACCATCAATCCCGCTTTAATTAAAACTGTCGCTACCGAAGCTGGCGTTAAATTAGCCGAACAAGAACTTTATTCCGATTCCATTGGGGCACCCAATGGCGATGCCAACTCTTACATTGGCATGCTGGTTGTTAATACCCGCACCATTGTTACAGCATTGGGAGGAAACGACACCAGTTTTGAACAAGCCCAATCATCCCAAAATAATTCCTCCAAAAAATAGGAAACCTGTCGTTTTAGTTAGTATGAAAAGCAGTGCTATAATCGACCACTAGTCACTGTTGCACAGGAAAATCATGGAACCGACCAACTTTTTCACGCTTATTGGATTAACTGCTGGAACCTTAACTACGATGGCGTTTTTACCCCAAGTTATCAAAACCTGGCAAACCAAATCGGCACAAGATATTTCTCTAACCATGTTTTCCACTTTCTGCACCGGTGTTTTTTTGTGGATTGTCTATGGATTAACGGTTGGCGATTTACCGGTTTTATTAACTAATATTGTTACCTTTGTTCTCGCTTTCATGATTTTAGTGTTCAAATTTAGGTACGGATGAGCAATAACGATGATTTCGTTTGGCAAAACCAAGTTTACGGAAATTCGGACTAAAAAACAGCCGAAACTAGTACAGCACAAATTAACAGCCAACTTGCTTAGTTACGAACTGACTTAGTTGCCACACCTTTATAGAGATAGCCAATTATTTCCGGTTCCGTTTCCAGCTTAAAATTCTCTAGTTCGACAGTCGGAAAATGTTGCGAAATAAGTTCTTTCATATTGCGGTTAAGATGGCAACCGTCACCGACAATTTTTTGCAAGGGCGTTAAGCGATTTTGCCATACTTGTACCTTGGGATTCTCGCTTAATCCATGTTCGATGAAGAAAAACTTTCCCCCAGGCTTTAAGACGCGATAAATTTCTTGTAGTGCCTGATGAATATTGGCAATACTACACAAGGTCCAGGTACTAACTGCACTATCAAATGTTTCTTGTTCAAACGGTAAACAATCCCCATTTTGCACTTGAGAATTGACTTGAAAGGGGGCATCTGCAATGCGCTTTTTCGCTAACTGATTCATCCCGAAATTAACATCAATGGTTGTTAATTGTTGAATCTCTTTGGGATAGTATGCTAGATTTAATCCTGTTCCAAACCCAATTTCTAACACGTCTCCTCTGACATCTTGCAATAATGCCTTCCGATATTTGCTAATTGTCGGACTCGCCATTGTCCAATCTAAAAGACAGGGAAAAATATATTGAGAATAAATATTCATATCTCCATTGATTTAATTTCAAGCAGCAATTTGTTAGTCTAGTATAGATAAATCAGCGATAAAAAGGAGTTTAAGATGATGTCGGGTGCTGTTGCTTATCTCGGTATTTTAATTGGTTACACCGTCCTCGCATTAGGACTTTACTTCGGCTTAAAGGCTGTCAAAGTTCTTTAAAGCAATCTGAACGAAGGCGCGGCAGTCCCTAATCGAGCGCGTAAGCGGGTTAGGGAAGGTGATTCGCGGCGGTGAGGAATTACATCCCTTTGGGGATGGATGACGAACCGCCAAACAGCAATTTGTATTAAAATAGATTCATTAGTCACTTAACCGTTAACAGGAAGGGCTGATTCATTCAAAAAACAGCATTCTTTGATCGGGGCTGGCAACCCGCCTCGTCAGACGCAGAGCTATCCACCTCTGGCTATCCTGGAAAGGATGATTAAGTGGAAGCGATGAAGCGTCAGAAACCGCAAGCTCAGCCGAAGACGGATTGCGCGTCGTTCATAAATAGAGTTGGGATTCTCCTCTCAACTCTATTTTCACAATTTCATGCTATATTGACGCTCCAACACCTGAAGGAGTTGGATTCTTAATTCATCGAGACACCTTAAAGCTTCCAGGAATTCACATCCCTTCCACCCCAGAGGGTATTCTCTCCAAAAGCGTTGATTATACTGTTTGTGTCCGCCCGACACTACAGTTTAGATACTTAAATTGTCTTGATTTTACTGGTACACCCGTTAAGGTGCTAACGTTTTTAGAGAGGTTGATCGCACCTCTTGACAATGGTTCGATTATAGCAGAGGATGCGCCTTATATCCAAGGTCTAAAGACGCTTGGTTTTACGGCGCCCTTCTATAAAGTAACTGCCGAAGAACAACATTCCATCAAAAGGAAGCAAAAAATTTTCGTTTGGAAGGCACGCTCTGAAGTTTTGGTTTAACTTCTGTGAGCAAACATCTAACCTGGGCAATTTTAGTTGCAAATTGATCTTATAGCAATTCTCACTCTAATGAGATACGCTCTGAACTGAACCAATTAAGTAATTAAATTTTGTCATAAGCCTTAATCAGTCAATGTTGCTACTGTAGCTCGTGAGTCCAAGAACTGCTATATTAAGACCCCAAAGGGGCCCTTCCTTTCCCCAATCCAATTAAGCTAAACAAGCACGAGCTGTAGCCACAACAGACTGCCCTAAGGCTTCTAAAGCATAACCGCCTTCTAAACCGAATAAAACCGTCGGTGTCACAGAAAGACACAACTGCGTCAAGGTATAGTAATCATCCGGTTTTAGAGAAACGTCTGCTAGAGGATCAGCATGGTTGGCATCGTAACCGGCGCTAACGATAAGCAAATCAGCCCCGAAATCGCTTAAAAAGGGAATCACCTGTTCTTGAATTAAGGGATGATATTCAGTCCAGGTACTCCCCGGCGACATAGGGATATTCAGAACATTATTGTAGTCCCCTTTTTCTTCCGCTTTGCCAGTGCCGGGATAACAAGGAGATTGATGAAGGGAACAGTAAGCAATTTGGGAAGACTTTTCCACTAGCGACTGGGTTCCATTGCCATGATGAACATCCCAATCTAAGATCGCAACGCGATTGACTTGCGGTTGGGTTAAGGCATAATGAGCCGCGATCGCGCAGTTGGAAAACAAACAAAAGCCCATCCCCCGCTGTTTTTCTGCATGATGCCCTGGGGGACGGGCTAACACCAATGCCGGCTGATGGGAACTTAACACCTGATCCACGCCATCAAACCAAGCACTGAGGGCAAGCAACGCAATCTCATAACTATCTGCTGAAACGGGCGTATCCATATCGATTTTGCCCCCACCTTGCTGGGCTAATTTCATCACTTGCCGGTGATATTCCGGCGTATGGAGCTTTTCGATCCAAGGCTGAATTTCCCGTTGCTCAATCGGCGTTGGGCTTCGCCATTCCAATTCTTCCTGAGAAAAAGCATTTTGGAGCGCTTCCACAATGGCGCTGAGACGTTCCGGGCGTTCTGGGTGAAGACGCCCTGTCCGGTGTTTGAGGAAATCTTCGGAATAAATGATTGGCAACATAGTCCTGAGTGACCTTTAAAGTCAAAATTTACGGCAAATTGGTCGCTAATTTCCCCTCACCCTTTGCTACCGTAAGATAAGGAGAAACCATGTCTTGAGGGAAAATGCTAAAACCGGCTCGTATTTCTAGAATTGTACCAGACTCCATTGGGGAAGAACTGGGGTTTGAAGTGGGAGACGCGATCGTTGCTATTAATGGTGAACATCCCCGCGACTTAATTGATTACCAATACCTTTGTGCCGAAGAAGAACTAACGCTAGAAGTTCTTGACAAGCATGGTGAAACCCATTACCTGGAAATCGAAAAAGAATACGACGATAACCTGGGACTAGAGTTTGAAACTGCCCTCTTTGACGGTCTCATTCAATGCAATAATCGTTGTCCCTTCTGTTTTATCGACCAACAGCCCCCTGGCAAACGAGAAAGCCTCTACCTCAAAGACGACGATTATCGCCTCAGTTTTCTTTATGGGAGTTATCTTACCCTCACCAACCTTGCCCAACGAGAATGGGACCGAATTGCCCAAATGCGATTGTCTCCCCTTTATGTTTCAGTTCACGCCACAGAACCCGATTTGAGAGCGCGATTGCTTAAAAACCCCCGTGCTGGAAAAATTTTAGAACAACTGCAGTGGTTTCAACAGCATCGTCTCCAGATTCATGCCCAAATTGTTGTTTGTCCCGAAATTAATGATGGCGTTCACCTGGAAAGAACATTACGGGATTTAGCCAATTTTCATCAGGGAGAAATGCCCACTGTCATTTCCGCAGCAGTCGTTCCGGTGGGCTTAACCCGTTTCCGCCCTCAAGAAGATGAATTAACCCCAGTCAGCACCGAAAAAGCCCAAGCCGTTATTGAACAGGTGCAACAGCTGCAACAGGAATTCAAGCAGGAACTGGGAACCAACTTTGCTTGGTTAGCAGATGAATGGTTTTTAATGGGCCGTGAAGAACTTCCCCCGGAATCCCACTACGAAGACTACCCGCAACTGGGAAATGGCGTTGGCTCCATTCGCCAATTCATTCAAGAATTCCATACCGTTGCCGAGACAATGCTTCCCAGTGAAATTAATCCCCCTCGGCGACTCACTTGGGTAGTCGGAAATGCAGTGGAACTTGCCTTTCAACCCCTCGTCAAACAATTAAATGCCGTCAAAGGACTAACAGTAGAACTTGCTCCCTGCCGAAGCGAGTACTGGGGACAGGAAATTACCGTGACAGGGTTGCTCACCGGTAAGGATTTATTAACTAGCCTCCAGGAAAGAGACTTAGGAGAAGGAATTTTGTTGCCGTCATTGATGCTAAAAGATCACGATACTCGATTTTTAGATGATCTAACCTTAGAAACCGTCAGTCGCAAACTGGCTACTCCGGTTTTTTCAGTCACTGGGATTAGTGAATTAATCGAAACTTGCTTATCCGATTCCTTGCCGAATACAATGTCAAAGGACTTAACCGGCTTTGACCAACACTCATTTACAGGGGGAAATTTTAGTGAGCAAGGACAACCTCCTTCCCTAAAAGGTGTCATCTCTGACTAGATAGACTAAGCTTTTGCGGAGAAAAGAAAATCCAATTTCAGGGTTATACTTTCTCCAGTAAATTAGGAAATTGGCGGTACAGTTTGTAGCTTGTGATGCAATTTCAGTTGCAACCGTTAGTGGGAGATTACGCCTTTGCTCCGGCAACCGTTGGTCAATCCCAGAGTTCAAGATGTCATAAGCTGTGTTTTTAAATTACTAAATGATTAACAAAAGATCAATTTCTAGGAGTGAAACGGAACGAAATTAATATGGTAACTTTTCGCTATTTATTTGGTGTGAGTCTCGGGACAGTCGTGATTGCGGTTGGGTATTGCGGAACGGCTCTAGCACAAAACTTAGTTTCTCTAGCTAATCGCAATGCAGCCGCCCAATTGTCTTTAGAGGTTGCCTCTGTCTCCGCAACAGATACAAAAAATTTACAACCCGGAACTTTAAAAACTGCTTCTGAAACAGGAGTTACTTTTAATCAACCCCTAACTGGGAAGAAAGTGTGGAATGATCCTGCATTAGCAACCAATTTTCAAATTTTGGAAACAGTTGCTTTCAATAGCAATCAAATGCAGTTGGCTCAATTGCCGCAGTTGCCGGAAAATAATCAGGAAATTCAACCCAATCAACCGAATCGGCAAAATCAGCAAAATCAGGATAACCAACTGGAAGAATATGATGAATCTTTAGAGCCGGTACAAGATACTGAACAGTTAAATCCCAATGCGAATCCCCTACAGCTTCCCACCAAAACCGAAGAAGTAACAGTTGATGAGGTTACTCCCATTACCTTGGAACAAGCCCTCAAGTTGGCGCGCCAAAATAACCAAAGCTTTAAAGAAGCCCGTCTCAATCTTAATCAAGCACAACAACGATTACAAGAAGCACTAGGAGCAGAATTTCCGACGTTGAGTTTACAAACTGATTTTCAAAGGACTACTTCTGCTACTAGTGAAATTCGTGCTGCTAATAGCGACCCCAATTTTCCCAGTCCAGATGGAGTAACCACCGATATTAATGCCACGCTTCAACTCAATTATGATATTTATACCGGTGGACGACGCTCCTCGCAAATTGCACGTGCCCAAGCCCAAGTTCGCGCTCAACAGTTAGCGTTAGAACAAGCAGCAGAACAGTTGCGCCTTGATGTGAAAAATGCTTATTATGATGTACAAGAGGCAGATTCTCAGGTGGAAATTGCTCGTGCCGCTGTGGAAGACGCTAAACAAAGTGTACGCGATGCTCAATTATTGCAAGAAGCTGGCTTAGGAACTCGCTTTGATGTTTTGCAAGCAGAAGTCGATTTAGCCAATGAAGAACAAAACTTGACTCGGGCGATTTCTCAGCGACGAATTAGGAGACGGCAATTCGTGGAAGTTTTAGGGTTAAGTCAGCAAAAAGAAGTTACTGCTGCCGCACCTCCGGAAGTGGCGGGCAGTTGGGATTTATCCTTAGAGGAAACAATTGTTCAAGCCTTTCAAAATCGCGCTGAGTTGCAACAACAGTTAGCGCAAAGAAGAATTGCACAAGAAGAGAAAGATATTGCCTTGGCCAATGTTAAACCTCAGGTTAGTTTATTTAGCCGCTACGATGTCCGCAATATTATTGATTCTGGTGCTGGAGCAGGAACAGGACTTGGAGACGGTTTGGCAATTGGGGCACGGTTGCAGTGGAACTTTTATGATGGCGGGCAGTCCCAAGCCAGAGCGAGACAAGCCCAACAGGATGTTGCTATTGCCGAAAACCGATTTGATCAACTGCGCAACCAAATTCGCCGGGAAGTAGAACAAGCCTTTTTTAATCTCAAATCTAATCGAGATAACATTGACACGGCACGACTGGCAGTTGAACAAGCCGAGGAAAGCCTCCGCTTAGCTCGGTTGCGCTTTCAAGCCGGCGTGGGAACGCAAACTGATGTCATTAACGCCCAAAGTGCCCTCACTCAGGCTAGAGGAAATCTTCTAAGAGCCATTATTGATTATAATCGTTCCCTCGCTCAGCTCAAACGATCCGTAAGCAATTATCCTGATAATAGGCTTTTTGATACCCCTTAACAAGGGCTAGGCAATTGCTTCATAATTACCGCAATTGTTGCTACCTTAAGGACTCCTTGATGGGAATAATAACTTACTGCTGTTGCCTGAATTTAGTAGGTCTTCTTAATACAATAGAAGCAAAAGTTGTTCAACACTAAATTGATAAATGGCTAATCTTAAATTTGTACATGAAGACAAAGAGGTAATTAGTACTGATGGCGTTAACCTCCGAGAAAAGGCATTAGAGAACCGCATCGACATTTATACCTTAAAAGGCAAACTGCTTAATTGCGGCGGTTATGGCCAATGTGGAACTTGCATTGTGGAAATCATAGAAGGAATGGAAAATTTATCGGAACGCACGCCAGCAGAAGAGCAAAAATTGAAGAAAAAACCTGATAGTTATCGCTTATCTTGTCAAACAATTGTTAATGGCGGCAATGTCAGTATTGTCACAAAACCCCAAGCTCGTTAACCATTGTCGCGATTTCCCCAAATGGTGATATCCTGAAAATGTCGTTAATGACGATACGATAAATAACTTTATAACTATGGAAATGGAAGTTAACCAACTCGGATTTGTTGCCAGTATTTTATTTGTACTGGTTCCCACAGTGTTTCTGCTTATTCTCTATATCCAAACGCGAAGCAGCGAAGATACTTAATTTTCTTGAAGACAAGCAATCAGGGAGAGTGTGGAAAAAATTCCCAGCTTCCCTGATTTTTTCATCATCAGTGTGGAACCGTTACAAAAATGATTTGTCTTGAGAACTTGGCAATTGGGATAACTCAAACAGTTGTCCCAGCGCGATCGCGCTCGCTTCACCCATTTGCCCATAACTGAAGATCCACGGAACAGTTTCAGGAAGATTGGGCTTTAGCCAATTCAAGACATAGGGACTGCCATAGACAATCACCGCTTGTACACAGTCCTGTTGGAATAAGCTTTGCAAAAACCGCTTGACGGTCTCACTAAGTCCAGATTCCCCTCGAAAGGGATTGCCGCGAGTAAATAACTGCACCAGGGTGAGCGGAGAAGGGGATGGGGGGTTGGGAAAGACTTGGGCCTGTCCCAACAATTGCAGCTCATACCCTAGTTGTTGCGGAATCGCGATCGCGCTATGATTGCGGTCTAATTCCCCACAATTGAGCAAATCATCGACAATAATTAAATTCTTGAGCGGCTGATCCGGTTTGGGAAGCGGCAAAAGCAGATTTCCCGACATCTGCAAGGAAGCCGTTAATATGTCGGCTTTGCTTTGTTGGGCATGGACAGTCGCTAACGCCGTTAGCAAATTCGGTGGGGAGGCTGTTGTTACTTTCGCTTTGGCTTTCCCAATCCGCTCAACCGAAGCAGCAATGCGTTCTTGCGAGAGACGGCCGTTCTTAATCGCAACCATAATTGACGCGATCGCGCCTTCGGGATTCTCCGGCATCAATACAATATCTGCCCCGGCTTCAATGGCTAAAACCGGCAATTCTTCCGGGGAAGCAATCTGACTTAAAGCCCCCATAATCAAGGCATCGGTGACAATTAATCCGTCAAACCCTAGAGTGTGCCGCAATTGTTCTGTCAAAATTTTGGAAGAGAGGGTTGCCGGTAGCTTGGCATCCCAACTGGGCACCAGTAAATGGGCACTCATTACTCCATCTACACCCTGGGCAATCGCGCTTTGAAACGGCGGCAATTCGATTTCCTGCAAGCGATCGCTGTCTACCTTTAAAATCGGTAATGCCAAATGGGAATCAGTAGCGGTATCCCCATGCCCAGGAAAATGTTTGGCGGTGGTTAATACCCCATATTCCTTTGCCCCTTCCATAAAGGCACCGCTTAACTCGCTCACAATCTCTGGCGTCTCTGCAAATGCGCGCACATTAATGACAGGATTATCGGGATTATTATTAACATCCGCCACCGGCGCTAGCAACCAATTAATCCCCATTGCCAGAGCTTCTTGTGCTGTAACTGCCCCCATATTCCTAGCGTACTGTCTGGCCAGAGAAAGATTAGTTTTCGCAATTTCTCCCAAAGCCATGGGTGGGGGAAACCAAGTTGCCCCGGCAAAGCGCTGTCCTACTCCTTCTTCGATATCGGCAGCGATCAAAAGCGGGGTTTTGGCCCAACTTTGCAACTGGGCCGAGCGTTGGGCAATTTCGACAGCACTCCCCCCTAATAAAATCACACCCCCCACATTCAGGGTTTCTAGCCAATAGCGCAACGTTTGACGATCCGGTTCCCACTGGGGAAACCGAATTTGGCGGTCAAATAAATACCCCGAAGCCCGAACCACAATCATTTGGGCAATTTGTTCTTCTAGGGGCAACTGGGTAGGGTCACTCAAAGAAGACATTAATTTTCCCGATCCGAGGTCTCTTCTTCTTTTTCCGCCCGTTCGGCACTAAGTTGATTAATTAGCGACAGCGTCCGATCCCCTAATTCTAAGGAGCGATCTTCATAAAATACCACTTCCGGGGTGCGGCGCAAGCGAATGCGTTGCCCCAACTCCCGGCGGACAAACTTGGTGGAGGATTTTAACCCTGCCATGGTTTCTGCTTTGGCCGCTTCAGTGCCATAAATGCTTACAAAAATTTTGGCGTGTTGGAGATCATTGGACACATCGACATTGGTAACACTGACCATGCCTACCCCAACGCGATCGTCTTTAATCCCATTAATCAGCATTTGACTCACTTCTTGCTGAATGAGAGACGCTACCCTTGCAACGCGGCGACTAGTTGCCATTTTTCTTGCTCCTTGCAAAACGCCTATTCTATCTTAAATCGAAATCTATCTCCCTTCCAATTGCTATCTACACACTTGACAAACTTTTTCGTTGCTAACAAGCTTAATGGAATGGGAAAATAAACAGTACACAATATATGGCTATTTCAAAGCTAGTCGGCTAATGGCAAAAACTGTTGCAGATGTCATGACAGCCAATCCGGCTGTTGTTCGACCGAAAACGGCTCTAAAAGAAGCGATTAAGCTGCTTGCCCAAAAGGAAATTAGCGGCTTGCCCGTGGTTGATGAAGCGGGAAAATTAGTGGGTGTTCTCTCAGAAACAGATTTAATGTGGCAAGAAACAGGCGTTGATCCGCCCCCCTATTTTATTTTTTTAGACAGTGTCATTTACTTGCAAAATCCTACTCGTTATGAAAAAGAACTCCACAAGGCACTGGGGCAAACCGTCGGCGAAGTGATGAGCGCTCAGCCAATTTCAATTACCGGCGATCATTCCCTAAAAGAAGCGGCGCAATTGATGAACAAACGGAAAGTTCGCCGCTTGCCCGTTGTCGATGAGGCTAACAAAGTAATCGGTATTATTACTCGCGGCGATATTGTTAGAACCATGGCAAATGAGTGATTAATAATTCGTAAGGAACAATTAACAAGGTGTCAACGGCAATAGACAATGAGGGCAATGCATAAATCAATGATGTCAAGGCGTTCCCAGTGAATGTCTCAATAATTTCGTCATAACAATCATGGATATTACACCAGAATCAGTTGCAACCCTCTTAAAATCTGACGATTACGGCGATCGCCTCACAGGAATCAATCAGTTGCGCCAATTGGAACCCAGCCAGGCGTTTCCGCTGATTGAGCCAGTGATTAACGATCCCAACGTGCGTGTGCGCTATGCAGCGGTTAGCCAAATGAGTACTTTAGGTGCTGTGGATCGTCAGAAAGCCTTGGAACTTCTGCGCGATCGATTGCTCAATGAATCGGAAGCCGATGTGCAAGCCGCCGCTGCCGATGCCTTAGGCGCTTTACGACTCACAGAAGCCTATCCCGATTTAGTCCAAATCTATCGGCAAACCGAGGAATGGCTTGTGGCATTCAGTATTATTGCTTGTTTAGGAGAAATGGGGGATTCCCGAGCCTTTGATCTCTTAACCGAAGCCCTTAACTCGGAGAATAATTTAGTTAAAACCGTTGCCATCGGTTCTCTAGGAGAATTAGGGGATCATCGCGCAGTAGAAGCCTTACAGCCCTTTGTGCATGATTCCGATTGGCAAGCGCGATCGCGCCTAGTACAAGCCCTGAGCCGCCTAGGAGGATCGCAAGCTCAGCACCTCCTGCAACAACTTGCCCAAGACGAAGCGGAACAAGTGGCGGAAGAGGCAAAAAGGGCTTTAAATAACTAAACATCTATCCAAGGATAGAAAATAATCACTCCAATAGGAGATGGCATTAACCAATTCCTGATGAGATGATCTGAGTGTAGGGATTCTCATCAGGAGGTAACGATGTTAAATCGTTTTCTTGCACTCACAACCCTTATTGGAGCAACGACCTTGTTCGCTCCTGTTGCCTCGGCTAATCAAGCAGAAGGCACCTTAATTGCGCAAAATAACAATCGTTTTATTACTGCTACTAGTACCCAAAACGAACCCCTCTATCTCAACAGCGACAAACGTTATTCCTTCAATCTAGAAGTCGCTAAGGGCGGTCGCTTTGCTGGGTATAACCTTCCTGCAGGCTCGATTATTCGCGGAGAATATGTTCCTGCAGAAGGCGGTTTAAGATACGTTGCCCAAGCAGCAACTGTGAACGGACGTACCTTTAACATTAACGCAAGTTCAGAGATTTTAGAAACGGTGAAAGATCCCCGTGACACCTCAGGGGGTGCTGTTGCCGAAGATGCCGGAATTGGCGCCGGTGCCGGCATCGTCCTCGGTGAAGTCTTTGGCGATGCTGATGCCGGGGAAATCATTGGCGGCGCAGCTGCCGGAGCGGCAGTTGGCAACTTAACCGCTGATAACGTCGTTGTCATCGAACCGGACCAACCTATCAACCTTTACGAATAAGTACTGCTTAACGCTGTTTCGCTAGCTTCTTCGACATTTTCCGCAACCGAATTGCCTCTGGGGTTACTTCCACCAGTTCATCGGAACTAATATATTCTAAGGCTCGCTCCAACGTCATTTCTGCCGGGGCTTGCAGCTGTACCAACTCTTCCCCCGTCGAAGACCGCATATTGGTTAACTGTTTCGCTTTGCACACATTCAACTCAATATCTTGAGGACGACTGGTTTCCCCAACGATCATCCCCTTATACACTTTCGTGCCTGGGGTAATAAAGAAGACGCCGCGATCTTCGGCATTCTTAAGCGCGTAGAAGGTCGCTGTTCCTTCTTCAATGGAAATTAGCACACCATTGCGACGGGTTTCAAATTGGCCTGCATAAGGACGATAATCTAAGAAATTGTGATTCATCAGTCCTTCGCCCCGGGTTAAACGGAGAAATTCCCCGCGAAAGCCAATTAAGCCTCGCGCGGGAATCACAAACTCGGCCTGAGTGCGATTTTCCCCAGTTGCCTGCATGCTTTGCATTTCTCCTTTGCGTTCCCCTAAGCGTTCAATACAACTCCCTACTGCTTCTTCGGGAACATCTAACACTAAGTACTCATAGGGTTCGCAAGTTTGTCCATTCACTTCCCGGTAAATGACTTGGGGCTGGGAAACTTGAAACTCATAGCCTTCTCGGCGCATATTTTCAATGAGAATGCCCAAATGCAGTTCACCACGGCCTGAGACCAAAAACTTATCCGGCGCCTCTGCATCTTCCACACGCAGGGCCACATTGGTTTCCAACTCTTTGTAAAGCCGATCGCGCACCTGGCGAGAGGTAACAAATTTCCCTTCCCGTCCGGCAAATGGAGAATCATTAATCGAGAAGGTCATTTGCAGTGTGGGTTCATCCACCTTAATCAAGGGCAAGGGTTGGGGATCATGGGGAGAAGTAATGGTTTCGCCGATA
The DNA here is from genome assembly GCA_003021905.1 of Cyanobacteria bacterium SW_9_44_58. Lineage (GTDB taxonomy): Bacteria > Cyanobacteriota > Cyanobacteriia > Cyanobacteriales > Rubidibacteraceae > Halothece. The sequence continues at coordinate 15,926 of PXPI01000132.1, forward strand.
TTGGCATCGCTGCAGCCGGCCACTGCCACAATTTGACCGGCACTCGCTTGTTGGATATCGACTCGTTGCAATCCTTCAAAGCCCATTAATTTCGAGACTTTGGTTTTAACAACTTGATCGCCTTCCTTCACCAAAGCGATTTCCTGGCCAGCGCGAATGACGCCATTATGAACGCGGCCAATGACAATGCGTCCTAAATACTCGGAATAATCTAAGGTGGTTACTTGTAACTGTAGCGGTTGATTGGCATCGCCTGCCGGTGGGGGAACATGCCCTAAAATGGCTTCAAATAGGGGTTTCATATCCTCCCCTTCTTCTTCCAGCTCATTTTTGGCAAAGCCGCTGATGCCAGAGGCGTAAAGAGTGACAAAATCACACTGATCATCATCTGCCCCTAAGTCCACAAATAAATCAAAGACTTTATCCACCGCTAAATCCGGATCCACATTGGGGCGATCAATTTTATTGACAATGACAATTGGGCGTAAGCCTTTCTCTAGCGCTTTTTTCAACACAAATCGCGTTTGCGGCATCGGCCCTTCATTGGCATCCACAATCAGAAGACAGCCGTCCACCATTCCCAAAACACGCTCGACTTCACCGCCAAAGTCAGCGTGACCGGGCGTATCAACAATATTGATAATGGTATCTTCGTAACGAAGTGCCGTATTTTTGGAAAGAATGGTAATGCCTCGTTCTCGTTCTAAGGCATTGGAGTCCATAACGCAGTCGGGAACTTCCTCTCCTTCGCGGAACACTCCGGATTGTCTGAGGAGGGCATCCACTAGCGTGGTTTTGCCGTGATCAACGTGGGCAATAATAGCGACGTTGCGAATAGAAAGCGTCATGGGAGTAACTGCGGTTTACCTAAACATTTATTAACGATTTTACCTTAACATGAGATTTTACGGAACCGATAACAAAAGTTTTTTCGCTATATACGAAACATTCCGATCATAATAGACTCAGCGAAGAAGGCATTACCAAATTAAATTAAGTAAGAACCATGAAAATATTGTTTGTTGCCGCGGAAGTTGCGCCCGTTGCCAAAGTTGGAGGAATGGGAGATGTTGTTGGCACCCTGACTCCGATTCTTCGCAAAATGGGCCATGATGTCCGAATTTTAATGCCCTATTACGGCTTTCTCCCAGATAAACTTAATATTCCCGAAAAACCGGTTTGGCAAGGAAGTGCCATGTTCCAAACCTTTGATATTTTCGAAACCCTGCTTCCAGGAACAGAAGTCCCGCTTTATCTTTTGGGACATGCCGCGTTTGCCCCCCGCCGCATTTATCACGGCGATGATGAACCTTGGCGGTTTACGTTTTTTGCCAATGGGGCAGCCCAATTTGCCTTGAATTATTGGCAACCCGAGATTATCCATTGCCATGACTGGCATACTGGCATGATTCCGGTTTGGATGCATCAGTCGCCGGAAATTAAAACCGTTTTCACCATTCATAATCTGGCCTATCAAGGCCCGGCGCGATCGGAAATCGAACAAATTGCTTGGTGTCCTCCCTATATGCAGGAAAATAATGTCATGGCAGGGGCGATTCAATTTGCCGATTGTGTAAACACGGTATCACCTACTTATGCGCAACAAATTCAAACCCCCGAATATGGAGAAGGATTAGATCCGCTTTTAGCCTTAAAGAAAGATAAAATTGTGGGCATTGTTAATGGGATTGATGTTGATGCCTACAATCCTGAAACCGATCCCAATTTGGATCAGCCATTTTCCATCGACACCCTTGACGATCGCGTTGCCAATAAAATTGCGCTGCAAGAACAGCTCGGTTTAGAAGTCAATCGCGGTGCATTTCTGGTCAGTATGGTAACGCGATTGGTGGAACAAAAAGGATTAGATATTATCTTACCGATTATTGATGCTTACTTGTCCTATACTGGGGATCAATTTTTAGTCTTAGGTACAGGAGAAGAGCGCTACGAAACCCAATTGCAAGAGTTAGGGGATCGGTATCCGGGACGGATGTCAGTGCAACTCCTTTACAACGATCAACTTTCCCGACGCATCTATGCTGGCAGTGATGCGTTTTTAATGCCATCCCGATTTGAACCTTGCGGCATTAGTCAAATGATGGCGATGCGCTATGGCTGTGTTCCCATTGTCCGCCACACTGGCGGATTAGTAGACACGGTTTCTCATCATAATCCCATTGAAAAAACCGGAACCGGTTATTGTTTCAGTCTATACCAACCCCTAGATTTATACACTTCTTTGATTCGCGCCTCTGAGAGTTATCTTTATCGAGAGACTTGGCGAGAGTTGCAAAAGCGGGGTATGTCGCAAGATTTCAGTTGGCAACACTCAGCGGCCAAGTATGTGGAACTCTATCAAAATTTGATTACGCCGGCGACAAGTGAGGTTTTAAACGCAATGACTTCTTCGGATCCCGTTTCTTCCGATTCCACGCAAGTAACATCGTCAAACTAGCTTCTTTTTTCCCTGCTTTCCTTTTGGAGAGGGGGAAATTTCTTGGATTGCTTAGCGGAGGCAACAAGCAACGGAGATATAAGGATTAGTGGTAAAGTGCTAGAGGTGAAAGAAACGCAACATTCTATGAGGAGGAAATGATGGCAGATACTGATCTTTCCAAATTAATGAAACAGGAAGTGGGAAAAGCAGCCGCCGATCGCGTGCAATCCCATTCCATTGTCGGCTTAGGTACCGGTTCTACCACAGCGTATGCCATTCAGTTTTTAGGAGAAAGACTGCAACGGGGAGAACTGGAAAATATTCAGGGGATTCCCACCTCGTTTCAAGCAGAAGTCTTATCGAAAGAATATGGCATTCCCCTAACAACCCTCGATGCGGTGGATCATATTGATATTGCCCTGGATGGGGCAGATGAAGTGGATCCCAACAAGAATTTAATTAAAGGGGGCGGCGCTGCCCATACTCGGGAAAAAGTAGTGGATTCCCTGGCGAATCAGTTTATTGTTGTGGTTGATAGCGGCAAACTTGTGGATAAGCTGGGTTCAACTTTCCTCTTGCCTGTAGAAGTCATTCCCATGGCAATTACCCCTGTAATGAAAAAGTTGGCACAGTTGGGCGGCAAGCCGGAACTGCGGATGGGTGTTAAAAAAGCCGGACCGGTTGTTACTGATCAAGGGAATTTCGTTGTTGATATCAAGTTTGAAGAAATCGCCAATCCTGGGAAATTAGAAAAAGAAATCAATAATATTCCCGGCGTATTAGAAAATGGGTTATTTGTTAATGTTGCTGATGTGGTTTTAGTTGGAGAAATTAAAGGAGATCAAGTCAATATTCGTGAATTTTAAGGGATTGATTCATTATTTAAACTAGACCCATAATATAAATTTTCCTCCTAATCAAAAAAATCTAGGTAACAATTAATAATAAGTTTAATTCAAAATAAAAAATCAGATTAGGGGGAATTGTTTTAAATAAAATTTTAATCAGCGATCGCGCGTTTAACTAGTCAAAACTATGCTTTATCGTCGCTTTGGCCGTACCGAATTGCCAATGCCTGTTTTTTCTTGTGGCGGCATGCGCTATCAACATCAATGGCAAGATATTTCCTTAGCTGATGTTCCTGATCAAAATCAACGGAATTTAGAAGCCACCATTGAGCGTTCTTTAGAGGTGGGAATTAATCACATTGAAACCGCAAGAGGTTATGGCAGTTCTGAAATGCAATTAGGTCAAGTCTTGCCTAAATTTGACCGCAATCAATTAATTATTCAAACGAAAATTGCCCCGAAAGAAGATCCAAAAGAATTTAGACGCCAGTTTGAGCAATCTTTAGAATTTCTCAATTTAGACTATGTTGATTTATTAGGCATTCATGGCATTAATACAGAAAAATTATTAGAAAAAACTGTTCGTCCCGGCGGCTGTTTAGACGAAGTTAGAAAATTGCAAGCCCAAAGGAAAGTTCGGTTTGTGGGGTTTTCCACTCATGCCCCCACGGAAGTCATTATTAAAACCATCGAAACCGATCAATTCGATTACGTCAATCTCCATTGGTACTATATCAATCAAACCAATTGGGACGCCATTGAAGCTGCCAACCGTTATGATCTTGGGGTGTTTATTATTAGTCCTTCCGATAAAGGGGGACAACTCTATAAACCGCCTCAGAAACTGATAGATTTATGTCAGCCCTTAAGTCCCATGGTGTTTAACGATTTATTCTGTTTAAGCCATCCCCAAGTTCATACCTTATCCCTAGGCGCGTCTCAACCGAGCGACTTTGACCAACATTTAAAAGTTTTACCATTAATTGAAAAAGCAGATGAAATTTTACCGCCGATTTTAGAGCGATTGGAGGAAAGCGCGATCGCGTCGTTGGGAAAAAACTGGTATGAAACTTGGCATCTCGGTTTGCCTCGGGTGGAAGAAACGCCAAACAATATTAATATTCCGGTTATTTTATGGCTAAGAAACTTAGCCCTTGCTTATGGCTTAACCGAGTATGCAAAAATGCGCTATAACTTATTAGGAAGAGCCGGTCATTGGTTTCCAGGAGAAAAAGCCGAAAATATTGAACAATTAAATCTCCAACCTTGCTTAAAAAATAGTCCTCATGCTGACAAAATTCCTGCCCTTTTAGCCAAAGCTCATCAATGGTTTAATGGGGAACCAGTGAAGCGGTTATCGCAACAATAATTTCACGCTTTATCCAATAGAATGTATTTAGAGACATTACATCTCACCCGCTTCCGAAATTATTTAAACTGTTCAGTTAAATTTAACGCCCAAAAAACAATTATTGTTGGCAATAATGCCCAAGGAAAATCTAATCTTTTAGAAGCAGTGGAACTCCTAGCAACCCTAAAAACTCATCGTACTGCCAAAGATCAAGATTTAGTCTTTCAAAATGCATCAGTGGGACAAATCGAAGCCGTTGTCAAACGACTCTACAGTCAAAGTCAATTAACCCTAACCTTGCGTCATAAAGGAAGGCGTACCGTTGCCGTTAACCATGAATCGCTGCGGCGGCAAATCGACTTTTTAGGGCGACTCAATGCGGTAGCGTTTTCGAGTTTAGATTTAGATTTAGTGCGGGGTTCCCCTGACAGACGCCGCAATTGGCTAGATGCCTTATTAGTGCAAATTGAACCCATTTATGCCTACATTTTGCAAGAATATAATAAAGTCCTTCGGCAACGGAATGCCCTACTCAAAACAATCCGCAAGTCCCTTGACAATGGCGAAACTTCATCAGCAGTGGACAATGCTACATGGGAACAGTTAGCCTTATGGGATGCCCAATTAGCCGCTAATGGATCGCGCGTGATGCGTCGTCGGGCAAGAGTTTTGGAACGGTTAGCCCCCATTGCCCAAAAGTGGCATCAGCAAATTAGCAACCAAACCGAACAGTTAGCCATTGCCTATGCCCCCAATGTTAGCTGGTTGGATAATAATCCCGAACAAGTTCAACAAGCAATTTTAGATCGCATTAAACGCCGGCAAGCGGCGGAACAAAACTTAGGTACGACCGTTGTAGGCCCCCATCGCGATGAAGTAGAATTCAGTATTGATGAAACCCCAGCGCGATCCTATGGGTCACAGGGACAGCAACGCACCTTAGTGTTAGCCCTCAAACTGGCGGAACTGGAATTAATTGAAAACGTTGTGGGAGAACCGCCATTATTGCTGCTTGATGATGTCTTAGCAGAACTTGATCTCAATCGTCAAAATCAACTATTGGAAGCAATCGAAGACCGCTTTCAAACCATCATTACGACCACCCATTTAAGTTCATTTGATCAGCAATGGGTGCAGTCCTCGCAAATTCTAACAGTAGAAAAAGGGGAAATCATTCCCTCATCTACCTCAATTGACACTCCCTAACCCGCTTATGCTGAGGTTAGGAATTGTTGGTTTCTCGACCAACCTTAAAGAACGTTTCCGGCTCCCCTCATCTGCTAAAATTAAGCTAAAAATCAACAGGGAAGTTTTGAACAATGTCTCTATCACGTCTTGTCTTAGGAGGAGTTATTAGTTTAACCCTCTCTAGTTTGGTATCGCCAGCGATTGCTAATCCTAGTTCGGCAACAAACGCCAAAAACAATCACAATAACGCTAGCGCTCCTTTCACGTACCATAGTATTCCGCAACTATTCGAAAACGCTTTAAGTTACGAATCAGGAGATTTCTTCGAAAATCGCTCTCTGGAATCCCAAATAGAATGGCTATTCGGCGTTACTCCCTCCGGCGACCAGTATCGATTTCCCGATTTTCCCGAAAATGAACTGACGCGAGATGGACACTTACTCGATACCCTATATCGAGACTACTTACAATATCAAACCGGAGGTGAACCGATTCGAACCCGTGACTTAGAAAATCCCTATACCACCTCTCTCGGGTCTTCCGACTACTCAGAACCGAAATGACTCAGGAAAATCCAGGGTGCAGGAGTTGAACCTGCCTAAGGCGAATTATGAGTTCGCTGCCTAAACCGCTCGGCCAACCCTGGTTAAAAGGAATGTTTTGTTTATTTTAACCCTAATCTAACATCCACTAAAATTCTAAATCGAAATTGTTTGATAGACAAGCGTTGGTTCCCTACTAACCTATGAAAATGAATTCCACCTTGGCTGCTGTGTTAATTTTTGTTTTGGTAATGCTTGGCAGCGCTCTCGTTTCCAGTTTAACAGCATATACCCTAGGATATGAAGCACTCAAAGAAATATCTCAACCAAACACTAAATCCGCTCAAAAAGACGTTGCCAAGCAAAGCAATCAATCTGGAAAAAGTCAGCAAATGATTGTATCGGAAGCAAACATTTTAGAGAAAGTTAATGCAAAAATGAATCGTTCTCAAGACAAATCAGCGCCCTTGAATAGCAATGACGCTTCGCAAAAAAATAATTAAAATCATCAAAACAGTTTTGTTGAATCTCCTTAATTTGGGCTTTGGCATGGCCCCGGTCTTAAAATGATAACGTTTGTTCTCTCCCCTATTTCATGTGCGAAAGTGCTTTGAGTTCCCTATTATTAGGAGCCGTTGCATCTGATTTAACGCTAACGGTGCAAGATATTGTCTTACGGTTATTATCCGTTTTTCTGCTAATTGCCATTAACGCCTTTTTTGTCGCGGCAGAATTTTCCATGGTTGCCGTGCGTCGTTCCCGCATTAGCCAATTAGTTGACCATGGCGACCTGCAAGCAAAAAGTGTACAAACCCTGCAACGGCGTCTTGATCGCTTGTTGTCCACGACCCAATTGGGAATCACCCTTTCCAGTTTAGCCCTGGGATGGATTGGCGAAAGTACTATGGCAGTCGCGGTAGCTAGCGGGTTAACCCAACTGCCTGTGCCTGAACAATGGACAGGCGCGATCGCGCATTCTGTGGCCATTCCTGTTGCCTTTTTCCTCATTGCTTACTTGCAAATCATTTTAGGGGAACTCTCTCCCAAATCCATTGCCCTCCATCATGCCGAAAAAGTCGCGCGATTGCTTGCCCCGCCCAGTTTAGTGATCTCCCGTTTGTTTCATCCCTTTATCTGGGTTCTCAACCAATCCACCCAAGCCTTGTTGCGTTTAGTGGGTCTCGAATATAGTCCCCACAGTTGGTATAATCGCGTTACCTCCGAAGAACTGCAGCTGATCATTGCAACTGAACAGGAATCCATCGGCTTAGAAGTCGAAGAGCGAGAACTCCTCAACAATGTCTTTGAATTCGGGGAAGTGACAGCAGAGGAGATCATGGTGCCTCGTACCAAAATTACCTCTGTGCCCCGAGATGCCACCTTTACCCTTCTCCTGGAGGAAGTGGCGAGTACCGGCCATTCCCGTTATCCGGTCACCGGCGATTCTTTGGATGACATTGTGGGAATGATTGATTTCAAAGAACTTGCAGTTCCCTTAGCCAAAGGCCATCTAACGCCTAATACCAACATTGCCCCTTGGATTCGACCGGTACGTTTTATCCCCGAATTTACCTCCCTGGGAGAACTCTTGGGAACTATGCGCCGTTCCCGTTTGGAAATGGTAATGATTGTGGATGAATTTGGCGGTACTGCTGGTTTAGTAACCCTCAAAGATTTAATCGATGAAATTATTGGCAATGAGAATGAGTTAGCGGGATCTCCTGCCGGGGAAGAAGAAGTTGCCCTGCAGATGCTGGATGAACAGACATTTCTGGTACAAGCCCAAATCAATATCGAACAAGTGAACGAACTGTTAGATCTGGAACTCCCTATCACTGATGAATACCAAACCATTGGCGGCTTTTTGCTCTATCAATTCCAGAAAATTCCCAGCGAAGGGGAAACCCTTTCCTACGACAACTTAGACTTCACTGTTGCCTCTGCCGATGGTCCCCGTTTGTATCAAATTCGCATCCACCGCCATGAACCCTCACCGCCGGAAGAAGACTTGGAAGAAACAGAAGCCGGCGAGGAAACTGAACAAGCAGAAAAGGATGAACAGAATGAAGAAATAGACGAAACGGAGGGAAATAAGGAAACTTTAACGTGACCTTCTTTATCGGAAAAATACAATGATCCAACGCACCACAACTTGTTCCCCTATCAGAGTTAGCATAACAAATAGAGATATTGGAGCAATGGAACATGGGTAACTTCCTTCCCCCCAAATTCGTGATCGCCACGGGTCAGTTTGTTTGGACAAAGATGTGGCAAATCATGATGTCGAACCTTGCCCCCAAGGATGCCAAAGGAGCCTACGTGCGCCCAACCAGTGAATTTCGCGAGGCCGTTGGCAATTCCAAATTTCCCCCGGAATCCGGGCGTTATCGCCTTTACGTTGGGATGAGCTGTCCTTGGGCGCATCGAACCCTTGTTGTCCGGGCTTTAAAGGGATTGCAAGACGCAATTCCAGTAACAGTGGTACATCCCTCACCCACAGAAGGGGGTTGGGTATTTGATTCGCCTCAATTCAACTGTCGTCGCTTGGCAGAGTTTTATCAAAAAGCGCAACCCGGATATGAGGGACGTGCAACGGTGCCGCTTCTATGGGACAGTCAAAATCAGGCAATTGTCAATAATGAAAGTTCCGAAATTATTGTCATGCTCAACAATCAATTGAATGAGTTTGCCGCTCGTCCCGATTTGGATCTTTATCCCGAAGCCTTGCAATCTCAAATTGAGGAGTGGAACGCCAAAATTTATCCTGCGGTCAACAATGGAGTGTATCGCTGCGGCTTTGCCCAAACTCAACAAGCCTACGATCGCGCCTGCGAGGAACTATTTTCTACTCTCGATGAAATTGAATTAACCTTAGAAAACCGTCGCTATCTCTGTGGCGATCGCCTCACCTTAGCTGATGTCAGACTCTTTACCACTTTATTCCGTTTTGACGCCGCCTATTTTGGATTGTTCAAATGCAATCGCCGCCGCATCTGCGACTATCCCAATTTAGCCGGTTACTTGCGCGATATTTACCAACTCCCAGGCGTTTCGGAAACCTGCGATCTCGAAGCAGTGAAACGAGATTATTATGGCAATCTCTTCCCCCTCAATCCCGGTGGTATCATTCCCTCAGGCCCCGATGTCGATTATCTGCGACAACCCCACAATCGGGAGGCAAAATTGGAAATCGGGAAACGGCAGTAATTGGCAATAACGCGATCGCGCAGTCTGGAAAAGAATTGCTTTGCTAGTTTCTACTTGTTCAAAGTAAGCAAAATCGGTTTTAAGGCGCGATCGTTTCTAATGATAATTTGACATTTGTTGGATAAATGCCTGATGCGGTATGGAATTAATATTAGCCTGCAAAGCAGTTAAAACTTGTTGCAGGTTTCCATTCAGCATTGCAGAAACATCTAAACGCAACCCAGGAAAAACCTGAGACGTGATGATACCTTCTTGATCCGGATTTAAAGTCAGCTCCTGACTATTTTGAAAATTGAACCAATCAATTTTTTGTTCAAACACTTGCCAAACGATATATTCTTGCACGCCACTGCGTCGATACGCTCGTTTTTTATCTCCTAAATCAATGGCAGCACTACTGGCAGCCACTTCTAACACTAATTTGGGCGCTCCTTCCAAGTATCCCTCTTGACCAAACCTGGATTGACCGCCACAGTCAGGGCTAATCAGCAACACACCATCAGGTTGCAATTCATTCTCAATGTCTAAGCGTACCGTTGGCTCAATCCCCATTTGGATATGAGGCGTTGCCGCTTGATAAATCCCCAACCAAGTAATAAAACGCCCATGTGGTTCTGCATGGGATTGAAAACGCAATGGGGATGCCATGTACACGACTCCTTCAATTAATTCTGCTTTTTTGATTTCCGGCATGGCTTGGTAACGATGCTCAAACTCCGGACGAAGCAAGCGATCGCCGTTTTCTAAGGGAGGCACGACAGGGAGTTGAGACTCATTAGCTGGCATTGCTGAAGAAGTCATGTTTCGCGGGGAACAGGAGATTGTGGGATACCTTCAGTATAAAGCAAGTATTTTGCGCGATCGCGCAACTCTACACTGGAGACACATTAGGCTTTTGGAAAATCTAGCAATTCATTTAGCGAGTTCCCTGAATGTTTCCCCCTCGGTTTTGGCATCTCGATAATAACTCCCTGATGCAATTCGTAGCGATGTTGGGAGTTTTCGGGATACCATGCTATAAACTCATCAAAGCTGACAGTTTTTCGTTGGGCTTCCACCATAAGGATACTGGCGAATATAGAGACAAATTAATCATTTTAGATTTATTTTAATTTAGCGTGATCGCTAATTTGGGAGGGTTTTGCTTTTTAGGAATCGGTAATAACCAATATTGATAAACGTGCTATTCGGAATACTTTCAATAAATGTATAATATTTAGGAAATTAATTTGTCTTCGATCGCGCTGGTTAAACGTTCAATCACTTTCACACGGGCATAATATTTGTCATTGGCAGGAATAATTGTCCATGGCGCGATCGCGCTACTGGTACGTTCAATCATTTGATTCACTGCAACTTCATAAGCATCCCATTTTTCACGATTGCGCCAATCTTCTTGAGTGATTTTATGTTGCTTAAAGGGATCTTGTTGACGTTTTTGAAATCGTTTTAATTGTTCATCGGGATCAATATGCAACCAAAATTTTAATAAAACATATCCCCCCTGAACTAATTGGGTTTCAAATTCATGGATTTCTTGATAAGCCCGTTGCCATTCTAAATTAGTAGCAAATCCTTCTACCCGTTCCACTAACACACGCCCATACCAACTGCGATCAAAAATGGCAATCGTTCCGGCAGGAGGAAGTTTACGCCAGAATCGCCACAAATAATGATGCGCCTTTTCTTCATCAGTGGGCGCAGCAAAAGCATGAACCCGATAACTGCGCGGATCTAAAACTTCCGTTAAGCGTTTGATTGCCCCGCCTTTTCCTGCCGCATCCCAACCTTCAAAAATAGCTAAAACAGGTACATTTTGTTCATAAATACTCCGTTGCAGTTGGCGCAGTTGCAGTTGCTGTTTTTTGATTTGTTTTTTATAGCTTTTACTTGATAAACTCAAGCTTAAATCAACTTGAGAAAGCGCATCAAAATTACTTTTTGCGGGATTAATTGTTGGTAAATGAATGGGCGGAGAAACAGTTGTTGGTTGATGTTTTAATAGTTTCTTTAATGTGGTTGCAATTTGGCTAAGAACTTGCACCTGTGCCCAGCGTTTGCAGTCTCCTGAAATTAAGGTCCAAGGATTGATGCCGGTACTGGTTTGGGCGATCATATCTTCGGCAAGGGAGGTGTATTGCTGGTAATATTTATGTTGTTGCCAATCCTCTGGACGCACACGCCACGCATCGAGAGAATCTTTGGCATATTTTTTGAGGCGTTTTTTCAGTTCTTTTTGGCTGAGGTGAATCCAAAATTTGGCAATGGCAACCCCATCACTGGCAAGTTGTTGTTCAAAGGAATTAATCGCTTGGATGCAATGGGCAACATCATTGGTTTGAACGCTTTCCAATAAGCGATCTTCTAAAACATGGGTGTACCAGCTATGATAGAAAAGAGCGACATTTCCTTTTGCCGGAAGAACTTGCCAAAATCGCCACAGAAACGGATATTGCTGTTCTTGGGGCGTCGGGACAACAACAGGATGCAAGGTAAAGCCTCGCGGATCCATACAAGTGGCTAATTTTTGGGAAATTTTGCCCTTGCCTGCAGCAGCCCAACCTTCTAAAACAATGATTAGGGTTAGGCGTTTTTGCCAGCACTCGGTATGCAGCGATCGCAGCTCATGCATTAACTCGTTCATTTTCTCCCGATAGTCGGATTTATCGAGAGAGAGAGATAAGTCTAGACACTGTAACATCACACGGCAATCACCTGACAGAGTTTATCTTCCAATTCTGCTTCTTCGAGCCGGGTAATTTCAATGCCTTGTCGAAGAATTTCCTGCGGGCTGAGACCTTTTTCATATTGGCGCAGCCATTTTTGGGCAGTATTGCCTTCTCGTAGGATTTTTTGCACGGGAGAAAGGAAACAACTAAATCCTTTGGCTTTGGCAATGGGATAGACTTGATTATAAATATCTTGGATCCAATCTTCCACAATAATGGGCCGTCCATTTTGCCAATGGCGCACTTCGGCGGCTAAACTCTTACGCGCAACGGCTTTTTCATTATCATACGCGATCGCGGCTAAGTCTTCAGCACGAGTTTGGGCAGGCAACTGACTTTGCAGCAACGGATCCAGATCCGGTGTCAACAGCATCTGGGTAAGACGGGCTTCTAACAGGGCAGTAACCGCTAATAGCGCGATCGGATCCACCATTAAGTCACAGATGCGCAATTCCAACCGATTGAGATTATAGGGGCGATGTTCCCCATTGGGGCGAACCGATAACCAAAGATGACGCACATTTTGCATGGTTCCCTTAGTGAGTTGTTCATTCACCCAACGGATATGATGGGCATGATCTTCAAACAGGGGAACATAGGAAGGGGTTTGGGGAAATACTGCCCAGCGGGTGGAATGATAGCCTGTCGGTTGACCGTCTAGAAATGGTGAAGAGGCACTTAGCGCTAAGTATAATGGGGCTTCCAAACGAACGAGTCGACATGCTTGCATTAACTTTTCCATATCGTCAAAGCCAACATTGATATGAATGCTGGCAGTAACGACTTTGGTGCCGTAAGTATCTTCAATGTATTGGTGATAGGGGTTTTGTGGATCGGATCGATAAAATCGGTCGCTGCCGCCTAGGGATAAGGTACTGCCTGGAATTAAGGTGTAGTCCCCTTGCGTTTTGAGATAATTGCGAAGTTGCACGCGAGGACGCACTAAGGCACATAGCAACCGCTCGTAACAACATAAGGGGGCAGTGGTATATTCCACATTCCGAGTATCCGGTTCGCGGACAAATCCCTGTAAATCCCTTACAATTCGATCCGAAAGACCAACAATGGTTCCATCGGGTTTTCCGGTAAATATTTCTACTTCAAACCCTTTGCAAAGTAGCACAATTTTTCCTCACTTGCTAGGTTGCTTAGACTATCTTAACGTTTCATAAGGTAGCGCCTCGTTTAATTTTCTCATTCCGAGGCTCTTATTTGAAAAGATTGAAGGGCTTGTTCTGTCTTAAGTAAGAGTTCTGGGTATGCTTCCCAGGTGGGTAATTTCTGGATCTCAATTATGGTTTCATCGCCTAAAATTAGTACCATGGGTTCAGGCGATGTAATTAATAACATTTCTTTGATTTTGCTAGTTTTAATTTGTTGTTCACTATGATTACTCACTCGATAAGTTAGCCAATTCTTATCTAAATAAATATGTTTTGATTGACTGATAATCGCGCCTTGAATGATGATTAAAATAATTACACTAATGAACTCAATGTAATCTATTTTTCCTAAATGAACTAATCAATGATTTTTGGAATTGATAAGATAATAGTTTGTGTGCCAAATCCTAAATAAGTGGCAAGGAAACTATGCAATATTCCTCCGAATTTGATCATAAAACTCGTAATAATCAGTACGAATAAGATAAATCCGACTTGACTAAGAATTTGTTTTAGCAATTGCCAAATATCACGGAGTCGCCATTTGGAATAAATATGCCACTTTTGCCCTTGCTGAGTTACGTTAATATTATGGTAAGGCGTTTGGTTTTCTACAGGTAACTCGCTGGCTGCATAATCACCATGCCCTTCACTATCTAGAAAATAAATCGGAATGGCTAATTTTGAAGCAATGTTTTTGGCTTGATTTAAGGATTTATGGGGTGAAGATTTTTCATCAATGATAATCCTTGTACCATCTGCTAGATAAAAAATAACTTGCCATAATGTACCAATAACGGTTTGAAAGCTTTGACTGTAAATTGGAGATTGCGCGATCGCGAGAGAAGCTAATTGTCTTTGATCATATTTCAGATGAATTGAATCTTGTTGAGATGATTTAGTAATGATTTGTACCGTGTTTTCTCTGAAGGTAATAAAAACTGATGAGAAAGCGTTAGATTGTTGGCACTGCTTTTTCGAAATTGCAATATCAATAAACCATAAAATAAAGAAAGTAATTAAAATCGGTTCACTATAATCTCTTAAGTAGCAAAAAATGAGTGATAGAATACAGAAAACAATAAATAAAAATAAATTAACGTATTCATATTCAATTTTTTCGCCTGATAGGAGTTCTCTCCACATCGTTTGTAAAATTAAATGATAAAGCCGGTGGAAGAGATTTTTAATCTTACCAAAAGGCAATATAGCAATTCTTACTCTAATGAGGTACGCTAGACACCGAACCAATTAAGTCATTAAATTTTGTCATGAACCTTACTCAGTCAATGTTGTTACTGTA
>PXPI01000133.1 GCA_003021905.1 Cyanobacteria bacterium SW_9_44_58
TTGTTCGTTTCAGGCTATCGAAGCCTTCAACTCATCCTCACCTCCGCTCCGGGCCTTATATCCAACGGCTAAAAGCACGTTGGCGCGTGCGGCGATTTCTGTAAGTTGTCGCTTACCTATTTTGGAAGCAATAGCGATGATCACCCCAAATTCTTAATAGTTAATTATGCTTTGATTAAGGTGGATGTTTGGGAAGAGAACTGCTATGCCCAAGTTACTCTAATTCAGCATCGCCAAGCGTATCGCTGCTGCCCCGATAATCTTCTCCCATTAATTGGGCAATTTCTTCGTCTTCTTCTAGATATTTTTCATTTTCACTTTCCACCTCGGGAGGCATTAGCCGATTATTCGCTTCTAGCCAATCGAGCAGGGAACCATCTTGTTTCAGCGGAATCACAGAAGCAGGTTCATACCGCGGCTCTTGACGCAGGGAGGGATTATTAACAGAGGAATTATTCATAATTGGTGCCTTGAATATCAGTAACGTCATCCTATAGTTTAGCGTGGAGTTGATGGGACTCTCTAGCGAGCTGATATGCAAGATTCTTCTTCTCCAAATTCTGTTTGGCAAGCAGAGTTGCTAAACCTATTGCGCGGTGCATCTGGCGGTTTTCTGTTTGGGTTGCCGTTACTTTACACCGTCGAGGTGTGGTGGATTGGATCCAGTACGACCCCAGCTTGGATGTTGCTTTCTTTGGGAATTACCTTTTTTGTCATTTATTTGCTGAACCAAAGCGAGGGGTTTCGCAGTTCTCTGGATATTCAACTGATTGATGCTTTGATGGAAACTGTTGAGGCGATGGCGATTGGCATTGTTTGCGCTTTGTTGGCTTTAATTTTGTTATGTCGCATTACCCTCGATACCCCTTTAAATGAAGCTTTAGGAAAACTGGTGTTGGAGTGTATTCCCTTTTCCATTGGGGTTGCCTTAGCCCGTTCAACTCTTAGAGGCGATCGCGTTCCCAGAACAGTTAAAAAAACTCGCCGTTTGCCGAAAAACAGCATTTTTCAAGCACTTATCGCCGATTTAGATGCTACCTTAATTGGTGCTTTGATTGTTGCCTTTAGTATTGCTCCCACTGACGAAGTATCTCTTTTGTCCGCCTCAATTTCCCCGCTTTGGCTATTGCTCATTATCGTTGCTTCTGTCATTATTTCTTACTGTATTGTTTTTGTCGCCGGGCTAACCAATCAAAAGGAACGCCGTCAACAACAAGGTTTATTGCAACGTCCCATCAATGAAACGTTAATTTGCTATTTGGTATGTCTTTTAGCTTCAGCATTAATGTTATGGTTTTTCCAACAACTCAGTTGGGATGACCCTTGGCAAGAATGGTTAAGTGAGACCATCATTTTAGGATTGCCGGCCACCATCGGCGGCGCCGCTGGCAGACTGGTCATATGAGCGAATCTCCAAATCAATCTCAAACCGAAACAACTGCTGAGTCCCCTAAACAACGAAACTGGGCAGAATGGATGACTTTTATTGCCAGTAGCAGCATCCTTCTGACGCTCATTGGACTCATTATCTATGATTGGTTATTAACCCAACAGTCGCCTCCCATATTAGAAGTTCATCCGCAAGGGGTGGTGGAAATTCGACAAGAGCAATTTTATCAACCCTTTCTTATCAAAAATGTTGGGGGCAACTTTGCCGAATCAGTGCAGATTGTGGCTTCCCTAACCATCAATTCTCCCGAAGATATGGAAGTTGGAGAACAACAAATCTCCTTTCTTGCCGCTGGGGAACAGAAGAGCGGCTATTTTATTTTTACCCATGATCCCCGCGAAGGTGAATTAACTATGAGAGTCGCAAGTTACCGATAAACAATAACCGAAATCTCCTCTATTAATTTCGATGGGAAAGTGATATGATTTTTGACAAATATCTAGACTGGTAGCACGTTGCGGGCGTTGCCAATCAGTGTTGGAAAAAGGAAGCCGTAAACAATGAGTAATATCAGAGTCATTTTAATTGAAGACCATGATTTGACTCGCGTTGGAATTCGCACTGCGCTAGAGCAACGGGGAGAAGTGGAATTTCTAGGAGAAGCGGTCAATGCGCAGCAAGGCTTAGCGTTAATTGAGGAAAAAGAGCCTGATGTGGCAATCGTGGATATTGGTCTCCCCGATATGGATGGAATTGAGTTGACGACTCGCTTTAAGCAGGCGCAAACGGAAAATGAGGCCCTTAAATCAGTCAAAATCCTCATTCTGACGCTCCAAGATAGTGAAGAGTATGTATTAGCCGCTTTTGCGGCAGGGGCTGACTCTTACTGCATGAAAGATATTAGCTTCGATTTACTCTTAGAAGCCTTGCGAGTGACTAAAGAAGGAAGTTCCTGGATTGATCCCGCGATCGCGCGTGTTGTCATTTCTAAAGCAAAAACTGTTCCCAGCAGCGAAGGTGATGGGGACGAGGCTGAAACCCGACAAATTAGCGCCGCTGATCCCGAATATAAGCAATTAGTGGAAGCCTATCCCCTAACCGAACGGGAATTGGAAGTTTTGCGGCTAATTGTCGAAGGCGCCAGTAATGCCGAAATTGCAGAAAAACTCTATATTACTGTGGGAACTGTCAAAACCCATGTTCGCAATATTCTGAATAAACTTTGTGCCGATGATCGGACCCAAGCAGCGGTGCGAGCATTACGGTCCGGACTAGTTGGCTAAATTATAATCAATCGCAAATCTAAATACCATTGACTCAATTCAATCGCATTAATTCAGCAACTGTCAATTTTGATCAACTGCGGGAGATGTTATTGCATCTACTCGCCACAGAAGCTTACCAAGAGGGAGATTTTACCCTATCTTCGGGACAGAAAAGTTCTTATTATATCAACGGAAAACCAGTTTCCCTCAGTGCCAAAGGCGCTTTTGCCATTGGACATCTGTTTTTTTCTTGCCTCCCTTCCGAAACGCAGGCGGTTGCGGGCTTAACCTTGGGCGCCGATCCCTTGGTTAGTGCCGTCACGGTGGTTTCTGCTTATGAAGATTGTCCCATTGCCGGGATTATTATCCGTAAAATGCCAAAAGGACATGGCACCAATGCTTACTTAGAAGGAAAAAGGCTACCTCCCCAAGCAAAGGTAGTCATCTTGGAAGATGTAGTGACTACGGGCAATTCTGCGCTTTTTGCAGCGGAACAAGTAAAAGCTGCCGGGTATCAGGTCGGTAAAATTTTAGCCGTGGTTGATCGCGAACAAGGGGGAAAACAACTGTATCAGGAACAAGGGATTCCCTTTCAGGCACTTTTTTCCATTACCGAGGTTCAAGCCTATGCTCAAACCTTGCCTTCTAAATAATTAAACGTATTTAGAAACATCCTCGTTGCATTCGTCAGCTAGATAGGACAAGGCACGGAACCGCAACCCCACTAACTGTTCGTAAAGGGGATTGAGTTTACATAATGGGGGAATATGGACAATTTTGTGACCAAACAGTTTAATATCTCGTTCAAAGGGACACTGTGGGGGCACTAATTTACAAATAAATCTGGCCACACGAGGATCTTCGATTTCCATCCCATCTAACCAGTCGCGAACTGGTTTCAAAATATCGGAATGGGGATGATCCGGATCTTGTTGCTGTTTTTCCTGTTCTACGGAGATAGTTGCTCCCGGATCCTCAGCTTCTCGGTTGGAAAGGGTATGTTCCAACGATTTCAAGGCTTCAATTTCCAACTCAAGCGCCTGACAAAAGGAATGGAGGATATCAGCTTCAGCGCGGGAATAGATGCCGTCAGCAAGGGCAACCATGACTGCGGTTCGTAAGAAATTTTCGGCAACTTTTTTATCTTTTCCTAACTCAGTTGCTAAATCTTCCGCATCGATTAACTCAATTTGGCTCAGTTCAATATCCGGCGTTAGTTCTTCTTGGGTGATTTTAGTAATTAAATGCTTCTCTTCTAAGTCAAAGTCGCCATCTGCCCAAGCAACTGTGAGTAAACCGCGAATCCAGGCAGAAACTTGTTGATTTGATTTATGTTGAGAAATTTGTACAAAGCTAGTCATAATCAATCTGCTTAACCAATCGGGTACTGCTTTTGTTGTGATGAGGCGAGTGGTAAACTATTACATTTGTCTTCCCCATAGAGAGTTTAGTTCCTATTTTTTGGGGATCAGAGCATATCGTAACAAAAGCTTAACATTATTGCCTTTTATATTATAAATTTATAAAAGTTAACAATACCTGATCCAGTTGACAGAGATTGAAACTAATTCGTGATATGTTAATCAAATTAACCAATGAAAAATTAATAAATCATAGATTAAATTTTATATATAATCGTTTCCGAAATTGATACAGCTGATCAAAGTTATACCCCCTCCTTTGCTAGTAAGAAGAAAGAGGGGGCAACGCTTTTAAATGGGTTTTATATGTCGAGAACGTGGAAATAGATAGCTGCCACCAGTAGGTTAACCGCTAATAACACTAACGCCCAAATGGTACGAAAGCGATAAGGCGGTTGACCAGATTGGGGAACTGGCATTTTATCTGCGGATGTTTTACTTGCCATCGTTGTTTCTCCTCTCCTTTCTAAAGGACTTCTATTGCCAGCTTAGAATTAATCGGCCTCTCCGGCATGATAAGAGCTTCGCACGAGGGGACCGGAACGCACATGAGCAAATCCCATTTCCCGCGCGATCGCGCCGAGGCGATCAAATTCCTCTGGCCTCCAATATTTTTGCACAGGGCGGTGTTCTAGGGAAGGACGCATATACTGTCCAATGGTGACGCGATCGCAGTCAATTTCCCGCAAGTCTCGCAAGGTCTCAATGACCTCTTCTTCGGTCTCGCCATGCCCTAACATTAACCCGGATTTGGTGGGGATTTCGGGATCGCGTTGTTTGACAATTCTTAACACTTCCAAGGAGCGATCATATTGTGCCCCTCGACGCACCGGCCCTTGCAAGCGGGGAACCGTCTCCACATTATGGTTGTAACAGGCTGGTTTGGCTTCCACCACTGTTGCCACGCGATCGCGCTGTTTTTGCTGGGAATTCTTGCCACCCCAAAAATCAGGGGTAAGGACTTCAATCCTAGTTCCGGGGGAATATTCCCGAATCGCTTCCATGGTTTTGACAAACCAACTGGCACCGCCGTCTTCTAAGTCATCCCGTGCCACTGAAGTTAACACTGCATAACGCAACTCTAGCGCCTGCACTGCCTCAGCAACTTTTTTCGGTTCTTCGGGATCAAGGGTCATTGGGGCATGCCCTTTATCCACTTGACAAAAGGAACAAGAACGAGTGCATGTAGCTCCCATTAAGAGGAACGTGGCGGTTTTATTGCTGTAACATTCCCCGCGATTGGGACAACGCCCTTCTTCACAGATAGTGTGAATGTCGCGCTGTTTAATAACTTGTTGAACGGCTGAGATGTCACTTGCGTTCCCAATGGGGCGTTTTAACCAAGAAGGTAGCGCCGTAATTTCCGAACGCCACTGTTGTCTGCGTTCGCTGTTGGTTTGAGGACTTTTTACCATCTAATTCGCAATTTAGTATTCATTACTCGTCATTTCTTATTTACTATTTTCCAGCAAATCAACATCTTTTACAATCTTACTAACAATAGATTTTATTAAATTAATTTATTTTAAGTTTACAAGCCACTCAGTTTGTTACTAATTGCTTGCTGATTAATTGAGTTATTTATTATTTATTTTTTGTATGAATTTATGTAATTAAAATTTAGAGAGTTACTAGACATTAATAATGAACCATAACTATCAGAGTCTTTTTTATCGAGTTTATCGAGTAAGATATTTCATAATTTTACTCAAATATCATGTTGTTTGAAAACCTCCCTTAGTGTCGGACAATAAGTTTCTAAATGAAAACTTTTAGGATTAACCGGCTTATTATGGCTAAAGTGGCGATATTCTAAACAAAAGCGATCCCACTCTGCCATTTGAATGGGAAGAATTGCAATTAAAAATTTAGCTAATGTTAAGGATAAAGGAATACGAAAATAAATTGGTTTGTTTAAGTAGTTGCAAAGCGTTTCAATAAGTTGATTTGCTGTAATTTTGGAACTGCCTAAAACAAACTCTCGCGTTGTATTGTCTGGGGAGAAATGATGAATCAAATAGTTAATTATTGTGGCAATATCTTGGGCATGAATGAAGTGAAAACTGCCATCTGCTTTTAACCAACGGGCTAAGTTAACCCATTTTACGACATCAGCAAGCCCAGCAGAAATATGAGAATAGGGCTTATTATTGTCTCCGCCTAAAACTAAAGTCGGAAAAACAATGGTTAATTTCGATGCAAGCGGATGTTGCTTAATTTTACAATAACATTCATATTTAGAGCGAATGTAATCTGTCCCGAACTTTCCTGCTTGTGGCAACAAGCGGTGATGATAGTCGAGGATACTAGCAGTGGAAAAATAAATGATTTGTTGACAAGTTTCCGGATCTAATAAATCCAATAATTGTAGCGTCCGATCAACATTAATTCGAAAGGTTTGTTCCGTTCCGCCCCAAATTGTAGCAGCTAGAATGGCAACGTCAATCGTTTTAATTAGATCTTGGAATCCGTGAATATTGTCTAAATCGCCAGTGAGAATATGAATTCCCGATCGCGCTTTAGGATCAAACTGAATCTTTTCAGGATTTCGTACTAGAAAAAATAGCTCATGATCCGTGTTTTGAATTAAATCTTCTGCTAAATAGTGACCAATACAACCCGTGCCACCAGTAATAAAAAGTCGCATGAAAAATTCTTGTACTCTTGGTATCTTTGTGGCTTAATTGCAGGTTTCAACTAACAAAAATACTCCCCTTCCTTGATGTTAGAAAGGAGAAATCAATATTGCTATTCGATTGTTGCTTCTTTCGCCACTTCAAAGAAATGTCGAACATTATCTTCCGGTGTTCCCGGTAAAACACCATGGCCTAAATTCAGAATATGGCCGCGATTTTCTCCCTTGCGAATGGTTTCTAAAACGCGATCGCGAATGAAATCTTGGGATCCAAACAAGACACCAGGATCAACATTGCCTTGCACCTTGGCATCTTGCCCTAAGCGTTGTCTGCCTTCGGCTAAATCAACTGTCCAATCCAAACTAATAATATCAAATCCGGTGCGCCCCATGCGTTCCAAAACACCGGCACTGCCGCTAATATAAAGAATCAAAGGCGTATTGGGATGGGTTTGTTTCACTTGTTCCACCATCCGTTTTTGATAAGGTAGGGCAAAGGTTTCATAATCTTGGGGACTAAGTTGCCCTGCCCAAGAATCGAACATTTGGACGACTTGCGCCCCAGAATCGATTTGATAACGGACATAAATCGCGATCGCGTCTGCGACTTTGCTTAAAAACTGATGCAGCAACTGCGGATCTTGGAACGCCATGCCCTTAATATTAGAATAATTCTTAGAGGTTTGCCCTTCAATGGCATAAGCCGCTAAAGTCCAAGGCGCCCCCACAAACCCTAAAACCGTGGATTGATTGCCCACTTCTTCTCGCAAGCTTTTGATAATCGTTTTAATGAAGGGAAGGGAACTTTCCGGATCCAGGGGACGCATGGCATCTACTTGGGCTTGGGTGCGAATCGGCGGATCAATAACGGGTCCCTTGCTTTCAACAATATCAAAATCAATTCCCATACCCGGTAGCGGCGTTAAGATATCAGAGAATAGAATAACACCATCCGGTTGAAATGCCCGCCAAGGCTGCAGCGAAATCTCAATGGCGAGATCGGGATTTTCCGAACGTTCTCGAAAACTGGGATATTTTTCTCGCAACTCGCGATATTCTTTCATGTAGCGTCCCGCTTGACGCATTAACCAAACGGGCGGCCGCGATACACTTTCGCCGCGGGCAACTTTCAACAAACAAGGAAGCTCACTCTGACTTGTCATAGTATTCAATCTGATCCGGAATTGGTAACGCATTCGTTAGCTTATCATTTTGTTTTCGCCAATTGTTGCCGCGGCCCGAAAAATGCAAAAATCTGATATAGTCCTCCTATTCTGGGTTTAACTTTGTCAAAATCTCTTATTCAAGCCGTTGAAAACGCCAGTTCCTCAGAAGCGTTAGTCAAAGCGGTGTGGGCATTAAGCAACAGCCAATCCGAAGAAGCGATTCCGACACTGATTAAAGTGTTAGGGTTTAATAATCCTGGGGCAGCGGTGGCTGCCGTCGAAGGCTTAGTAAAATTGGGAGATGTTGCAGTTCCCACCTTAATCGCCCAACTGGATGGTTATGATTATGGGGCAAGGGCATGGGCAATTCGGGCATTATCCAGAATTGCCAATCCCGAGGCATTAGAGATTTTATTGGATGCTGCCGCAAACGATTTTTCTCTCAGTGTTCGTCGCGCCGCTGCCAAAGGCTTAGGAGAATTGCGCTGGGAAAAACTGTCTCCAGAAGCTAGAGAGGAAGCACAACAAAAGGCTTTGGAAACTCTAATGACAGTTGCCAAAGATGAAGAATGGATTGTTCGTTATGCAGCAATTGTGGGATTGGAAGCTTTAGCAAAAACCGTCTTTGCCACAGAAATTCAGGCGTATTTACAGCAACGGAAACAAGCAGAACCGGATTTAACCGCGCGATCGCGCATTCGCCTTGCTGTCGGCGCTAATGGGGATTCCAATTAGCAAGTTTCTTCTTAATTTTTAAACCACTTCTCGCACTCGATAGATGGGTCGGCCTTGGGATTCGTGATAAGTTCGAATGAGGAGTTCTCCTAATAACCCAAAAGAAAACAATTGTACCCCTGCTAATAGTAAAATCACCACTAAAATCAGCAATGGGCGATCGCCGATATTTTGTCCAAATCCATATTTTACGATTGTTAAATATAGGCCGGTTAAAACGCCTAACCCCATTGAGACTAAACCAAGAGACCCAAAAACATGCATAGGGCGTGTTAGAAACTTCTGCATAAACCAGATGGTTAGCAAATCCATTAAAACTCGTAAGGTACGCCCTAACCCGTATTTACTGCTGCCGTAACGCCGGGGATGATGTTTCACCGGAATTTCAGCAATTTTTGCCCCTTCCATAAAAGCGAGGGCAGGGAGAAAGCGATGGAGTTCCCCATATAAATTCATGTCTGCCAGCAATTCTGCCCGATACCCTTTGAGAGAACAGCCATAATCGTGGATGCGAACATTGGTAACGCGCCCAATGATCCAATTAGCAATTTTGGAGGGAAGCAAGCGAGTGAAAGCGGCATCTTGACGGTCTTGCCGCCAGCCGCTGACGAGATCATAGCCTTCTTCCACTTTGGCAATGATGCGGGGAATATCACTGGGATCATTTTGCAAGTCGGCATCTAAGGAAACAATAATGTCTCCTTGGGCATAATGAAAACCCGCTGCCATGGCTGCAGTTTGGCCATAGTTGCGACGAAAAATTACAGCCCGTAAGTCGGTTCGCGTTTCGGCCAATTCTTTAAGAAGGGAAATGGAACCATCTTTTGATCCGTCATCCACACAAATGATCTCGTAAGGTCGAGATGTGGCGGCAAGAGTTTGCGCGATCGCGCTCACTAATGAGACTAAACTCTCCACTTCATTATAAATGGGAATAATAACAGAAACTTGCGGATGCAGATCGACGTCAATGTTACCGTTTTCCGAAAGGCTGGGGGAATAACTCACATTAACCTCACACAACACAGCAAAGACCAACTTGATTTTACCTGATTTAATGTTTAATTTCGTGGGTTTTCCTCACTCCCTTCTATGAGAAAATAAAACAGATTTGCCCGCCAACAAACCATGAAATGGAATAAGCGACTGCGTCAAATTGCACTGGGATTTGCCACAACCCTTGTTTGTATTGTTTTTGCTACGGTTGGCAACGCGCAACAACCGTCTTCTTCAGAAACTATCTTGCGTCAAGGCGAAGAAATCAGCATCAACGGAGAGAAAATCCCCATTAGTTGGCGGCAATGGCAAGAAGATGGCAATACTTATCTTGGAATTACTGATACTGCAGCGCAACAACGTCTCGGTTTAGAATTGCTCAGCAGCAATAACCCCCAAGTGCAACCGTTGTGGTGGTTTAATGGAGATAATCGTTCCGCTTATCGTCTTCGGGCACAACATATCGGGCCCAATCGCTATCTGGATTTAACCCCAATCTTACAACAGAGTACTGACCAATTAGCGGTGTTTCAGAATCGCCTAGAGATTACAACGCCGCCAGCAGAAGTCCAGAATATTCGTCTGGGGAAACAAAGTTGGGGAGAACGCCTTGTTATCGATTTAGATCATCCGATTCTTTGGCAGATGGAGGAGGGAAGACGACAAGCAACGTTAATCCTAGCCGCTTCTACTCCTAGTAGGATTAGACAACAGTTTTCTCCCAATCCGGAAACAACCGAGGCAAGAAAACAAAAGAGTGATCGCTCTTTCTTAGCAGTGAAAGCAGAGGGAAAACAAACCCAACTCCAGATTGATTTGCCAGAGTCTCTAAATTTGCGAGTGAGTAGTTTAGCCAATCCATCCCGATTAGTCATTGATTTGCGCCGGGATGATTTGCGATCGCGCCAGATTCGCTGGGCAGAAGGGATTCTGTGGCGACAGGAATATATTCCTTTGCAAGACAGTGAGTTTGCGGTGACTTGGTTGGAAATTGATCCCAGTGTTCACCAGTTGGCGTTAGAACCCATTTGGCATAATCCCCAAAATATGCAAGGGATTGCCACCTTAGCCCAAACCGGTGAGCAATCCCAAGTTAGCATTGCCATTAACGGCGGCTTTTTTAATCGCGATCGAAAATTGCCGCTGGGGGCAATCAAACAAGACGGACAATGGCATTCCAGTCCGATTTTAAATCGAGGCGCGATCGCGTGGAACGATCGGGGACAACTAATCATGGATCGCTTGCGCTACGAAGAAACGCTTATCACCGGAACCGGCAAACGAGTTTCCCTACAAGCCTTGAATAGCGGCTATGTTCAGTCGGGAATTGCCCGTTATACCCCTGCTTGGGGAGATAACTATGCCCCGCTGACGGAGGATGAAATTGTGGTTGTGGTAGAGAATGAACAAGTGCAACGCTTACAAACCGGGAAAGCTAATCAGGGCCAACGGATTCCTATTCCTGATGATGGGTATCTTTTAACTCTGCGGAAAAAACCCCAATTGGCATCTGCTTTTACGGCAGGAATGGAACTGGAACTGCAAAGTCAGACGATGCCGTCGATTTTTAATCGCTATCCCAATATTCTCGCGGCAGGACCTTTATTGATCAAAAATCGACAAGTGGTGTTGGATGCCAAAAGGGAAAACTTTAGCAGCGCCTTTATCAATCAGAAAGCGCATCGCAGCGCGATCGCGCTTACAGGAAAAGGAAAAATTCTGTTAGTTGCAATGGGAGACGGTATCAACCGCAAAGGTCCTACTTTAGCAGAGGCTACTCAAATTTTACAGCGCTTGGGCGCGATCGAAGCTCTAAATCTAGATGGGGGCAGTTCAACTTCCCTTTATCTCAGCGGCGAACTGATTAATCGCCCACCGGCAACTGCCGCGCGAGTGCATAATGGGTTAGGCATTTATTTCAAGGAGTGAATTTGACCCCCCTCACTAACCTGAATAAGGGGGGAAATAGCTTTCCATCTTATTTAGCGCTTACCGTCTCAGGAAGATACTGTTGGATTCTTTCGCGATAGTCGCTTTTCTGTTTTACACCGCGCAGTTGATCCACAATTTCTTGATTGCGGAAGAACTGGACAGTGGGCGTTCCCGTTACCATAGCATTTTCGGCAATATCGGGTTCCTCAGCAATATCAATTTCAACAAAGTGAACTTGGTCGGCATATTCATCAATTACGCCATCAAGAATCGGTTTAAGAGTAGCACAAAGGCCGCAATTGGGACCGACATATTTCACCACTAACACGCGATCGCTTTCGTGGAATAAGCGACGCAAGGCATAGCCGCCATAGTGACGGGTTTCATTAATATCAAAGGTTTCCGGCGTATCGGCTGCTGGCTTATCTTCGTCTTCACTGGCAGCAGCGGTTGCAGCAGGTTGTTCACTTTCCTCTTGATGATATTCTGTTGCTAAGTTATTCGCTGATAACCAGCGTTCCGCTAACATGGCAGCTTGACAGCCAGTTCCGGCAGCAGTGACCGCTTGTCGGAACTCATCGTCCTGGACGTCTCCTGCGGCGTAAACCCCTTCAATATTGGTTTCCACGGAATCGGGCTTAGTGATAATATAGCCGGTTTCATCTAAATCCAATTGTCCTTGGAATAATTGGGTGTTGGGTGTATGACCGATGGCGTAGAACAACCCTCGCGCTGGTAAATTGCTTTGTTCGCCGGTTTTGTTGTTAACAATCGTAACGCCTTCTAAGAAACCGCCTTCTTGCCCATAAACATCCACGGCTTCTGTATTCCAATGGACAGTAATCTTAGGATGATTCAAAACGCGATCCTGCAAAGTTTTGCTAGCCCGCAACTCGTCGCGGCGGACTAATAGATGCACCATACCGCAGTATTTGGTGACGTAAATTGATTCTTCTGCTGCGGAGTCGCCGCCGCCCACAACCACGACATTATTGCCTTTAAACATGGGATTGGCGCCATCACAGATGGCGCAAGCGGAAATGCCCATATTCCAGAATTTGTCTTCGTTGGGAAGGTGCAGGCGTTTCGCGTTTGCCCCAGTGGCAATAATCACGCTGTGGGCTTTGACTTCCCGTTCTTGAGAACGTATTGTAAAGGGACGTTGTTGTAAATCAGCTTCAATAACATCTTCTGTATAAATTTCCGTGCCCCACTGCTGGGCTTGCGCTTTCATATTTTCCATCAGTTTGGGACCCGTAATGTAGGTAAATCCCGGATAGTTTTCCACATCGCTGGTGGTCATCAACTGGCCGCCAGGAGAACCGCCCTTTTGGAAGCCTTCAAACATCACCGGTTTGAGGTTGGCGCGTCCGGCGTAAAGCCCTGCGGTATAACCGGCAGGTCCTGATCCAATGATAACAAGGTTTTCGACTGTTTGGTCCGCCATAATTTAATCAAACTCATAACGACTCCGAATTATTAGCATTATAGCGCGATTGAAAGGGATAGGAGAATGGAATCATCGAAAATCACTCTTATGGAAGACTCATTAATTAATCATGGTTTAGTTGCTACTCATTGCATCTGATGCTAACCAAGATCGCGCTAATTCTAAAGCTTCCTGTTGCGACTGGATTTTTCCTTCAAGGTAAGCAATTTGCAATTCTGTTAGCAGTTTTCCAATGAGAGGCGAGGGAGATAAAGACAGCGATCGCAGCAGTTCTTTTCCCGTTACAATCGGTTGGGGATAGGTTACCGGATCTTGAGGATTGAGATAGCGTTCAATGAGATGGCCAGCGGCATCTATGTTTAATCCTTTCGCTACGGCTGTTAGCAACAAGCAAGGAAATACTTGGACTGCCTCTTGGAAAAAGAAATATTGATCGCGCAAGGTCATTTCTGCAATGTCAGTATTCAATAATTGAGGCAGTAACTTAATCGTTCCAGTAACAGTACGAATTTCAGCCCGAGAATATTTTAGTTCTGTGAGTTTTTCCTCTGCTAATTCAGGAGAATTGGGAACTAAGCAGGCTAACTTGGCTAAAGCTTGTAAGGAATCGGATTTGCCGCCAACATTTTTTTCCCATTCTGATGATAGCTTTGGCCAGCGTTGGCTTAACTGTTTTGCCCCTGCATCGACTTTGGGTACTTGTTTGACTTGTTGGGCAGTAAGAGACGGAAACCAAGTGGAAAGAATGCCATCTTCCCAGGCTTGCTGTAAGTAAAAACTGCCTGGCGCGATCGCGAAGATATAAGAAAGTTCCATTTGGACGCGTTCTCCTGCCACTTGTTTCAAATAAGGGGCAAGGTTTCGAACCGTTTCCCGGGTTGTCTCATCAATCTGAAACTGAAGTTGCGCGGCTTGCCGGTACGCCCGCAACAAGCGCAGCGGATCTTCTTGCAGATTGGCAGGAGACACCATCTTAATGATGCCGGCATCTAAGTCTTGTTTTCCCCCTAAGGGGTCGATTAGTTCCTTCTGATGCAACTGGTACGCGATCGCGTTAATGGTAAAGTCTCTGCGCCGCAAGTCTTGTTCCAGAGTTTGTCCTTCAATTTTGGCAAAATCAACAGTGCCTCCCTCAAAAACAACTCTGGCAATATCGCGCTCTTTATCCAATACTACAAACCCCGCTTGGCAACAATGAGCAATGCTTCGGGCTAGGCTAACAGCATTGGCTTCTAAAACCAAGTCGAGATCAAATTCGCTTCGTTTTCTCCCTAAAAGTGCATCCCGAACGCTTCCCCCCACTAAATAAGTCTTAGCTGGCAACCACTGTTGGGGAAACGGTAAAGCAGAAACAGTTAAAGACAGATTGTTCTCCATCTTCTCTTCGTGCTGGGGACTCCCGTTATACCGTCAGGCCTTTCGGGAGAGGAAAGCACGTCCTCCTGTTTGTGTATTTACAATTAAATTTGTTGAGCGTTTCAAAAGTTGGGTTTTTTTAACAGAAAATCGTCCGAGTCGTTTCCAGTTTAAGTCAGACACGGAAACTTGCGTTTTAGTATCACCCGATACCCAACCACGATATTTGATTCCTTTACATTCCACTTCTACAAAATCTCCCTTCCGAAAACTATACCTTGTTGTTGTTCCCCCGTACTTCCGTCTTAACCCTCCTTTAGCAGGAATCATCAGTTGAAGTTGGCGACGACTAATGAACGTCTGTACCAAACCGAGGCTCAATGCAGTATTGCAAATTTAAGATAGCGTTGGAGCTATCAATCTCCACTCTATAGCCTCCCAAGAGGCTTAGGGGGAGTCATTGAATAAACTCGCTCAATTTTTGGATAAGATAACAGTTAACAAATAACCAACAATCCTGAACAACTAAGCTAAACTAGCACTTAAAGCAAGCAGGTTTAAAAGTGCACCATGTGTATCTGTGTTAATTGTCACTACGTTGATCGCTGTACAACCTATCATGCCGTAGAAACACAGCATGAACAACTGCACCTGACGGATAATCCCGATTTTGAACCGGTTGATCCCAGCATAAACGTTAATATTCGTCCTCAACAAGACTATATTGAAGTGGAATGGGATGTCGTTGGTTGTGAGAGTTTCTTAGAAGAAGCCGGCAAATGGGCGAAATTGCGTCCCGGCGAACCAGTTCCCACATAAAAAAAAGGACGTAGAGGCGTTCGCTGGAACGTCTCTTTAGGAATTTTTTTCCAGACAATTCATTAACGTTTCATATCCATTTTCCACCACCCCTTTTCCTCGTAAAAAGCCGGTGTTGGCACCGGGGCAAATGTAACTTAGGGTTTCTGGAGAGAATCGATTTTGCAACTTTTTGACATTGCGCAACTGTCGCGGCCAGTGGAAGGTTTTGCGGCTTTGAAGCGGCGCTAAATTTCCCTTGGGATCTGCCAATAAATGGCGGCCGGAAAATAAAATCCCGCCATGATAGGGAATATAAAGACAGGAAGAACCTGGAGAATAGCCGCAAGTCCAAATGCCGGTTGCCTCTCCCAAAGAAATTTCTTCTCTAAAGGAAGTAACGGCAATATCCGGCAGCAAATAGGCTTCTTGTTCCTGCACAATTACTTCGCAATCGAATTCAGACTGGAGTTGACGCACTTGGCTCATCCCCTCGCGATGAGTAATAAAAAGCCAACGTACCCCTTGCGGAAAAAATTCGCTGAAAAATGATTTCTGCGTCTCATTCCACATGGGACAATCGACTAAGATATTGCCTGCTTCTGTGATAAGCAAGTAGGCAGTTCCCCCTAATGTATCTCGATTCGGCGGAAAGGCATAAATTCGGTCTAAAATTTGCCGGGGAGGTTTAGTCGTCTTGTTTTCAGTGGAAGATTGATTTTGAGAAAAATCGGCACACATTTAGAAGCCCAAGTTATTCAAAAATTTGTGTCAGGATAGAATATAGGACAATTAATCCTAGCACAAAGCAATCATTTTTGTCCGTTTAACCGATTGTTTAAATTAAATATGGAATTATTTTTAATTTTATTACTGTTAGCAGGAATAACTTATCTTTTAGTGCGTCGAAGTGCGAGCGGTTTAACCAGTACGCCGGTTTGGCTGCTATGGCTGGTGGTAATGACTCCTGCTTTTACTTGGAGTCTCTGGCTGCTATTGATGGGGGAAGAACAGCCCATTCCCATTTTATTAATTTTAATTCCCTTTTTAATTTCGTCGTTCCTATATTTTTGGTTATTGCAACGGGGAAGACAGGATCAATCAACGGAAGTTTCTTCTTCAACTAAAGAAACAACAATAAAGGAACCTTTAAAGGAATTTTCCTTTGAAAAAGAATCAGAAAACACTCAAAATTCGACTCGAATTTTAAGTCAAACCGAAGAAGAACAATTAAAGCGGTGTTTTCCTTGGGAAGTGTATTATTTGCAGAGCGTTGATTATGGGGGACAAGCTGTATTATGCAAGGGAAAATTGCGCACTGTTCCAGAAAAAGCCTATGACAAAATTAGAAATAATATTCAAAATCAATTCGGCGACCGCTTTTTAATTTTATTCCAAGAAAGTTTCCAAGGAGAACCGTTTTTTGCCTTAGTTCCCAATTCCAGGCAGCAGCAAAAAGAACGGACACAAAATGATGAACTGAATAAACCTTGGTTAGCCTTAACGCTGGCTTTGATAACGCTTTTTACAACGACAGTTGTCGGTACCGGTTTAGCAGGAATTTCTCCAGAACAGTTTCAATCGAATCCCAATTTATTACGAAATGGTTTACCTTATGCCTTAACTTTAATGTGGATTCTGGGGTGTCACGAATTTAGCCATTACTTTACTGCTATTTATTACAAAATTCGGGCAACCTTACCTTATTTTATTCCTGTACCGTTTTTCTTGGGAACCTTTGGGGCATTTATTCAGATGAGATCGCCAGTTCCCCATCGCAAGGCATTATTTGATGTCGCGATCGCGGGCCCTCTGGGAGGATTTATCATGACGGTTCCCCTATTAATTTGGGGACTATCCTTATCAGAAACTGTTCCGCTTTCGGAAGAATCGGGCTTACTTCGAATTGATTCTCTTGATCCTCGTTCTTCGCTATTAATGACTCTATTTTCTAAAATTGCCTTAGGCAGTGAATTAGGACCAGAAACAGCGATTGATTTACATCCGATCGCGATCGCGGCCTATATCGGCTTAATTGTAACAGCCCTCAATTTAATGCCAGTGGGACAACTTGACGGCGGTCATATGGTTCATGCCATGTATGGACAGCGTACAGCGGTAATTATCGGTCAAGTGTCTCGGTTATTAATGTTAATATTAGCTTTTAATGAACAGAGTTTCTTAATTTGGGCAATTATTCTGTTTTTCATGCCAATTATAGATGAACCTGCCCTGAATGATGTTTCAGAATTGGATAATGTTCGCGACTTTTTAGGGTTGTTGGCTTTAACCTTGTTAGTAACAATTTTGTTACCCCTTCCGGCAACATTGACAGATCTATTAAACGTATAATAAATTCCTTGAAATTATGAGTAAGGAAAACCAGTCACAGGGAAAACTTGTTGCCCAAAATCGCAAAGCTAGGTTTCTGTATGAAATTTTAGAAACCTACGAAGCTGGCATCGAATTGATCGGAACTGAGGTTAAATCAATTCGTGCTGGGCGTGTTAATTTGCAAGATGGCTATGGCTTAATTCGCAATGGCGAAGTTTGGTTAATTAATGTCAATATTTCTCCCTACGAAGCGAGTGGATACTATTTTAATCATGAACCGAAGCGAACGCGCAAACTTCTATTACATCGTCATGAAATCAGCAAATTAATCGGTAAAACGGAACAAAAAGGCTTAACCCTTGTCCCTTTAAAAATGTATCTGAAGAAAGGATTAGTCAAAGTCCAAATTGGATTAGCTAAAGGGAAGAAAATGCGGGATAAACGAGAAACCATTAAACGTCGCGAACAAGAACGAGAAATGCAACGGGTGGTTAGACGGGTTTAACAATTCCTGACCATTGAACAGCGTTTTCTCGACTACGGCGATAGGAAAAAAATCGTTGACTTTCCTGATAGGTGCAATGAGGCGCAACTGCGATTTGTTCGGGATGGAATCCCATTTGTTCTAATTGCAGCCGGTTAACCTGTGGCACATCCAAACGGACTTTTCCCGGTTCACTGTCAGGGAACAAGGGAGAAAAGGGCAATTCCCAGAGTTTTTCTAAAATAGCAGTTGGAGATAGACTTGCGTCTGCCGGAAATAGAGTTGCCCCGACTTCGCTGGCAACTTCTTCGGCAACTTGATAGACTTCGCCGCTAATGGCAGGTCCTAATGCCACCCGCAAATGGGATAATTGGCTGCCGTTGGCCAAAAAACGCGCGATCGCGCCTGGTAAAATAGATTGGGCTGTACCGCGCCATCCCGCATGAACTGCTGCTACTTGTTTGGTCTTGACATCTGCAATTAAAACTGGCGTACAGTCAGCACTTGCTACCCACAACGCTTGCTGTTTGCCATCGCTCAACAAACCATCGGCCCGAACCTTCTGGTATAGGGCTTCTTCAGCTATTTCTGAGGGAGTAATAACCCGGTTGCCATGGACTTGTTTACTGCGATAGGGCGTTGCTTCCGGGGCAAGAATTTGGGTTAATTCCGATAATGTATAATGATAAAACCGGCGGGTAAAAAAACCGTGAGGAAACTCCCCTAGCAAGCGACATTGAAGGAATAAATCGGGACTCGATTGCCATTGCCAAGTTGCATGTTCGGTACTAGCAATAGAGGAAAAAACCAAGAGTTAAACCCCTTTCGAGAAGAATCTAAACTTCCCATATAATATAGCACAGCCCAAGGAGCTATCCTTGCCAGTATTGAAGCTTAACATCACGTTCTGTATTGGCAACGCTGTTTGGTACAATCGGTATGCTGTTGTTAATTCAGTGGTGCAATCAGGAATCATTTTTCTGCTTTGACCGAGGATAGTTGATATTGCTCCCAAATGTCAGTTGTCGGTCAAACAAATTAAGGTTTGATGGCGACAAGACCAACAAAACACCTATATTGCAATTAGCAAAGCAAAAATCAGTTATCCTAGCGAAGTTAGTCTCAAAGCAATTGGAGAAGACGTCTGGTTATACAACAGGCGGTGACTCTAACCGTTAGTCAGCCCTTGGCTATCTTGATTGTTTGAGACAACCATTTAATCCCCTCCCGAACTTATAAGACAATATCGAACAATAGCTAAGCGTTTAGAGGAGAACCATTCATGTTAAGAAAACTCTTTTTACTCACAGTCGTAACTGTGTTTTTTGCCTTTCAATTAGGCGTGAATTCAGTTACGGCTTTAGAACTCGATGAAGAAGTTCGTACCATTAAATATAATCAGGAAGGCGATACAGCTGTCGTTAGTGTCAAAGAAGCAGAAAAAGGAAGACGTCTATTTAACGATACTTGCGCTCAATGCCATGTCGGAGGAATTACAAAAACCAATCCCAATGTTGGGCTGAGTTTACAAGCGTTGAAAGGGGCGGAACCGCCTCGGGATAACATTGCTAGCCTCATTGATTATATGAAAAATCCCACGAGTTATGATGGGGAGATGGATCTGAAAGAGCTTCATCCCAATACCAAGCGCGCTGATATCTATCCTGAAATGAGAAATTTGACCGAAGATGATTTAGAAGCGATCGCGGCTCATATTCTCATTCAGCCCAAAGTTCGAGGAAAAAAATGGGGTGGCGGTAAAGTTTACAACTAACTTTTAGCGATCTCAAGTTTTTCTCGCTTCCCTCCTCAACTGTTTTGGGGAGGGATTTTTACCGGTTGCCTGCAGCGCCGCCAACTTAACCGTAGAATTGAACGCCTGTTGAGCAACTACCCTAATCATGAACACACCCAGCATCAATCATTGCAACTATGTCTAAATCCACTCAAGCCCATCTCGAACGCACCCTTAACAAAGAGCAGCCCCGAGAAAAAAGACAACAAGTATTGAAGCAAATGAACTACTACATGGGAGCAAAATTAATGGAAATTGGGGTGGATCCCAACTCTCCCGAAATCCTCTATCGTTGGTCGGTGAAAACAGAAGGAAACGAGCAAACTTGCACTTTGAGCGCATTTTGGGGCCAATCAAAAGCGGAATTGCTTTCTGGGGAACATCCCCTCACCGGTGAAGACTTGATTAACTGTGCCAAACCCAATGCTCATCAGGGAATTACAGCAGTGGCGCAACTCTGCGGTTATGGTTCGGATGTAGAGGGCTTTCGCGAAGCGGTCAAAAAACAAATGGCGGAAATGGGAATTGAAAGCGAATCGCTGCAAAGGTTAGTTGATAACAGTTAAAGAGACCAATTGAGCAATATACAATGGGAGTCGTAGCCCTCACTGCAAATTATGGTAACCAAACGACCCAACTCAACTCCCAACTGGCGGTGGCTAGTTCCTCCCTTAGCCGCTGTGATCCTGATTTTAATTTTTTCGGGAACCCTGGTGCATTTAACAACAGAGGCTTGGTGGTTTAGCGCGATCGGGTTTTCCGATGTCTTCTGGACATTGCTCACATGGCGAGGAGTAACTTGGATTGGCAGTTTTGTCGTTTTTGCCCTGTTTTTAGGGCTTAACTACTGGTTCGCCATGCGGGTGACTCGCTACTCGACAATTCGCCTGTTAGAAAACAGCGATTTCTCATTTTACGCCGATCGCGCCCCGAAATATATTGCACCCATTATCATCTTTTTTATGTCCCTTTCCGCAGCAGGGGCAAGTGTCACTGCTTGGGATACGTTGCTAAAATTTTTCAACGCCACTGACTTTAACCGCAGCGATCCCATTTATGAGCGAGATATTGGGTTTTATATTTTTGAACTGCCGTTTTATGAAGGGCTGCAAGATTGGTTATTTGCGCTTGTTCTCACCGGATTATTAGTCGCAACAACAGTTTATACCTTAAAAGGTACCATCAATTTCAATCGCGGATGGCGACAAATTATTTATGGTGAAGCCAAAGCCCATCTGTTTCTCCTGCTTGCGGGTTTAGCCTTTCTCATTGCCTTTCAGTTTTGGCTGCAACGCTACGATCTGCTTTACTCGGGAGAAGGAGTTGTTTCCGGCGCAGGATTTACCGATATTCATGCTCGCTTAACCGCATTAACGGCAATGGGATTTATGGGCGTTGCACTGGCTGTGATTTTTATTGCTTCGGCAGGGCGAAATACCTTAGTTCTTCCCCTAACCGGGATTGGCCTGTATTTAGCAATTTATCTTCTGCTTTATCAGGGTTATCCCAATTTTCAACAGCAGTTTGTTGTGGAACCCAACGAATTGGCTAAAGAAAAGCCCTATATTGAACATAATATTGCGCTGACTCGAGAGGCTTATAATTTAGATACAGTAGAAAGAGAAAATTATCCGGTACAAGGAACCCTCGATCGCGCTGCAGTTGCCAATAATCAGGGGACGATCCGCAATATTCGCTTGTGGGATTATCGACCGTTGCTCACCACCTATGGACAACTGCAAGAATTTCGTCCTTACTATAATTTCGCTGATGTGGACATTGATCGCTATAACATCAATGATAGTTATCGGCAAGTCATGCTATCGCCGCGAGAATTGTCAGGCGCCCCCCAAAATCGTTGGATTACCCAACGGTTGAAATATACCCACGGTTACGGCTTAGTCATGAGTCCGGTGAATAAAGTGACGCCTCAAGGATTGCCGGAATTATTTATTCAAGATATTCCCCCCAAATCCAGTGTTGATTTAGAAGTGGAACAGCCGCGCATTTATTACGGCCAAGAAACCAATGACTATATCTTTACCGGGATGGTGGAAAATGAATTTGACTATCCTCAAGGAGAAGACAACGCTAGCAATCGCTACGACGGAAAAGGAGGCGTTGATATTGGTTCTCTCTGGCATCGCTTGTTATATGCCTACGATTTAGGCAGCTTGAAGATTTTAATTTCCAGTCAGTTTCAACCGGAATCTCGGATTCATTATGATCGCGATATTCGGGAACGCATTAACAAAGTGGCGCCGTTTTTACGGTTAGATTCCGATCCCTATATTGCATTAGTGAATGGTCGCTTAAAGTGGATTGTTGATGGCTATACCGTCAGCAACTCTTATCCTTACTCAGAGCCGGCGGCGACAATTAATAACGCCCAAGCTATTTTACAACAAGGAATCAATCAACAGCTGCTTGCCGGGGGCTTCAATTATGTTCGCAATTCGGTGAAAGTCGTTGTTGATGCCTATGATGGCAGTTTGCAATTTGTCGTTGTTGATGAGGAAGATCCTTTAATTCAGACCTATCAGAAAATCTTTCCCAACTTGTTTATCTCAAGAGAGGAAGTTTCTCCAGAGCTGGAATCGCACTTCCGTTATCCTTTAGATTTATTCCAGATTCAAACTCAGATGTATTTAGAGTACCACATGAGCAATCCGGAAGTGTTTTATAACGAGGAAGACTTATGGCGGTTCCCAACAGAAAGCTATCAGGGAAATCAGCAGTTAGTAGAACCGTATTACATGACGATGCGGCTGCCTAATTCTGATCGGGAAGAATTTGTGCTGATCTTGCCGTTTACCCCAGTGAATAAAGATAATATGATTGCTTGGATGGCAGCGCGATCGGATAGAGAGAATTATGGGAAATTATTGTTATATGAATTCCCCAAACAGGAATTAATTTATGGCCCCAGTCAAATTGAAGCCAGAATTGATCAAACCCCAGAAATTTCGCAACAATTAAGTTTATGGGATCAACAAGGTTCAAGAGTCATTCGGGGCAATTTATTAGTGATTCCGATTGAAAATGCTCTTCTCTATGTAGAACCCATTTATTTACGGGCCGAGCAAGGAGAACTGCCGCAGTTAAAACGCGTTGTCATGGCATATGGCGATAATATAGTAATGCGCCCGACTTTAGAGTCGGCAATCGCAGCGCTATTTGGTGAAGAAAAAGCTTCTCCTACTGGGGAAGGGCAACCCTCATCGGAAACAACCCTTCCTGAGAATCTAGTGCAACGGGCAAGGAAGGTTTATGAACAAGCCCAAGACGCTGCTCAAGCTGGAAATTGGGGAAAATATGGCGAAAAAATCAAAGAACTGGAGCGTATTTTGGATCAATTAAATCAGGAGTAATGGGATGAAGTGATTCAGTTTTTTCTAGATATTTCTCAAAAGTGGCGTCACAGCCAATACCTACCATGGCTTGCGGTTATTGCCCTTGTTTATTTCCTCCTGGTTGCCGTTCGTCTTCTGAGTACGGGGTTCCAACTGGCATTAGGGGAACAAGCAGAAGCCTTATTTACCTTTGCTACTAATCCTTTTTTAGGATTAATAATTGGGATTCTAGCAACAGCTTTAATTCAATCCTCTAGTACGGTTAGTTCGATTGTGGTAGGCTTAGTTGCAGGGGGGTTGCCCGTTTCAACTGCTGTTCCCATTATCATGGGGGCAAACGTGGGGACGACAATGACCAATACCATTGTTAGTTTCGGGCATCTTAAGGCATCTGAGGAATTTAAACGCGCCTTTGCAGCAGCGACCATTCATGATTGTTTTAATTTATGCTGTTTGCTGTTATTTTTTCCCTTAGAAATTACGTTTCATGGATTAGAAAAGCTAGCAAAATCGAGTGTTGATTTTTTCGTAAATCCAGAACAAAGCTGGAATTTTTTATCTTTTAATGTTTTAGATTTTCTGCTGAATCCGCTAATCAAATGGTTAATAGGAATGACTGCTTCCTTACCAACAAAATTAACCGGTATTGGCTTTGCTATTTTGGGAATACTGTTTATTTTAGCAACAATTTTTTATTTAAGTAAGCAGTTAAAAGCTTTATTAGTGGGAAAAGCCAGAGAAATTTTACATAATGCTATTGGTCGTAGTCCTTTGGTAAGTATTTTAGCTGGAACAGGCGTGACTTGTTTCATTCAATCTTCTTCGGCAGCCACTAGTTTAATGATTCCCCTTGCCGGTAATGGCGTTTTTCGTTTAGAACAAATTTATCCGTTTACGTTAGGAACCAATATTGGAACTTCTTTAACGGCACTTTTAGCAGCAGCAGCTGTAACCGGAAATTTGGCTGTTCCGGCATTAGAAATTGCACTGGTTCATTTGTTATACAATTTTTTGGGTGTATTGATTATTTATTCCCTTCCGTGGTTACGGAAAATTCCTTTAAATGGGGCCCGTTTTTTAGCAGAAACAGCAACACGATATCAGTTTGCCGCTTTGATATATATTTTAATGATTTTCCTCGTTTTACCGGCACTTGGTTTGGGAATTAGCACTCTATTTTAAACGATTGGCTTAAAATACCGTTTGATCCCAAAATTGAATGTGAGCAATCCCGCTTTACTATAAAGGTTGAAAACACTGAAATTTTATCAAAATTAGTAATAATAAAGGCGGCAAATTTGATTTTATGGTAATTATGCTATGAAACTTCCAAAATTGATCTGGGTTTATTTGAGTCTTTTTCTAGGTATTAGAGACTGTTCCTAAAATAAACATTAAGCTTAGCTCAAGAGCAAGCTAACCGTTTCAGCATGAGACGAGTCATAGCAAGGTGAATCAGAGCTTCA
>PXPI01000134.1 GCA_003021905.1 Cyanobacteria bacterium SW_9_44_58
TGATGTTATCAGAGAACTGATTCGGAGTTTGTCAGTCTCAGGGAGATTGAACCCCCTCGACTAACTCGCCTTATATCCCACGGCTAAAAGCATGTGGGCTTTACGGCGACTTCTGTAAACCATCTCAAAGGGATATCGAGTCGCTATCTTAGAAAGGAGTTTAATCTAACACCTCATCAAGAATATCTGTGGTCGCCTAGCTACTTTGCAGTCTCTTGTGGAGGTGCGCCGATAGAAAAAATTAAAGACTACATTGAGAATCAGAGAAGCAAATAAGGCCGTCCTAGAAGAACGGGGCTTGTATCCTGCTTTTAACGGTCAGGGGCAAGATCATACAAAACGCCTTTTCCCATCCGTTCCGCGTACCGAAGGTCAGCGTTAAGATCGCGATCGCCATGGAAGCATTGGCAATCATTGCTATGTGGCGGGAAATTCGGCATTCCAAAGTCCAATGATGGCAATGACACTTTCAGGGCAAGGGCAAGGAAAATTAGCGGTTGTTTAAACATAAGACAGTTAGTAGGCAGGGTTTGACACGTTTGAGGAAGTTTTCGTTTTATGCTTACCGAATCTTCGCGGTAGTTGATGCATAGCAAACATATACATGGCAGGGACAAAATATAAAGCTAAGATAGAAGAGCCGCTGATGCCCCCTGAAATCGCGATCGCGAGGGGTCGCCAGAAGGGATCGTTTTCAATTAATAAGGGGACAAATCCCATCATGGTGGTCACGGTGGTGGTGAGAACATGGCGAGTGGCTTTGATGACCACGTCTCGCACGGCTTTGGGATCGCCTCGGGAAGCCCTTTCATCTTCATTTAGGGCCGAAAGAACCACAATGGAGTCATTGAGGGAAATTCCCACTAATCCCATAGAACCGACAATCGCCATAAAACCGAGGATGGCATTAAATAGCCACAGGGAGAATAACCCCATGCCAATGGCAGCAACAGCAATAATTCCCATAATGACGGTTTGACGGAAGGAATTTAATGATAGTGCTAACGCGGTAATCATCACCAGCAGCAACAAGGGAACATACAGAAGCAAGTTGCCCACGGCTTGGCCGCTTTCTTCATATTCGCCGCCCCATTCGTAGGAATAGCCAGGCGGCAGTTCAAAGTTTTTCTCCGCTAGGGCTTGTTGAAAGGCATTAAGAACGGTTGAGGGAAGCACTCCGGCTTTAATAAACGCTTGTACGGTATTGACGCGTTCTTCGTTGCGACGGGCAATTTGAGCCCGTTGCGGGACTAAATCAAATTCGCCAAAAGCAGAGTTGGGATAGAAAGCGCGGTCGCGACTGGCTTGCGGGCGTAAATCCAGGGAGGCAATTTCATCCAGATTGGCTCGTTCGGTATTCGTCAATCGCACCCGCACCGGCAGATTTTCTGTGGATTCTAAGATGGAACCGCCCACAGCCCCTTCTAGGTAAGCAGATAATTGTCGCGCAATTTCGGTATTGTCTAAACCGGCTTGTTGAGCTTGTTCCTCATTAACTTTAAATCCGAGTTTGGGACGATATTCGCTCAAATCATCCCGCACATGAACCACATTGGGAATTTCCGCTAAAATTTCCCGGGCTTCCATCCCCAGTTGTCGCAATTGCTCTAAATTGGGTCCGTAAATTCGCATTTCTACTGGCGCATTATAAGGCGGCCCTTGTCCCAACTGTTTCACTAACCATCGACCCTCAGGAAGAGTGCGATCCAGCTCTGTTTGCACGGTTCGGACTAATTGTTGCACCCCTTCTCCCGATTTCAACTGCACCATGGCTTCGGCGTAATGGGATTGGTTTTTCCGTTGCCCGGTAAGGTTGTAATAAAACTTGGGGGCACTTTCGCCGAGGAACCAATTTACCGCTTCCACTTGGGAATGCTGGCGAATGATTTCCCTTGCCCGTTGGGTTTGGGCTTTGGTTTGCGCGATCGCGGTATCGGAGGAAAATTCCACTTCAATTTGAAACTGATCGCGATTCAGCAAGGGGAAAAACTGCCGCTCTAGACTTCCTGCCATGGCAAACCCGGAAACGGGAATCATCAGGGTAAGGACAATGGCTAATAAGGGTTTTCGGGCAGCTTGTTCCAAACTCCAGCGATAAAATCTTCCCAAACGCGGGAAGGAAATCCCATTATTCCACCAACCGGCGTTAGGAGTAGCGCCAGTGCGACGCAGCATTCTTGCGGTTAAGGCTGCAACGACTGTAAGAGAAATGAGAAGAGATGAAACTATAGCAAAAATGACAGTCACGGAAATGGACCCCACAAATTCGCCAGCACTACCGGGCAACAGGGCAATGGGTAAAAACGTCAATACCGTGGTAAAGGTGGAAGCGAATAAGGGAACTTGCAGATAGTTAACACTTTTAGTAACGGCTTGTGAAGGAGGCGTACCGCTTTCCAACTCCGATTGAATTTCATTGACAACCACGATTGCATTATCAATGAGCAACCCCAGGGCGATAATTAATCCGGTTACCGACATTTGATGAATTGCAATCCCGGCAACACTCATCCAGCCTAAAACAGCACAAACCGTTAAAGGCAGGGCAGTTCCCACAATTAAGGAAGAACGCCATCCCATAGCGACAAACACCACCGCTACAACCAGAATGGCAGCAAACAGCAAATTTGCCATCAGGGAGTTCATGCGCTCATTAACGTATTCACTTTGATCGAAAATCACCTCTAACCCAATTCCTTGCGGAAGCCGGGCGCGAAAGCCATCCAGTTTTTGACGAACGGTTTGGGAATACTGGTCAATACGGACGCCGGATTTCATTAAAACGCCTAGCGCGATCGCGGGGTCTCCCTGAATGACAGCCAATTGTTGCGGAGGCTCATGAATTCCTTGATTTACAGCAGCGATATCTCCCAAACGGGTAAATTGTCCCTCACTACTGTTTTGAATGGGAATGCGGCGAATTTGCTCCAGGGTTTTCAGTTCACTTTCCACCTCGATGGCAAAATTGTTTTGAGCATTGCGCAGTTGCCCTGCTGAGACTTTGGCATCGCTGAGACTAATGCGATTGGCTAGTTGTTGCGGCGATAACCCAACCGCAACTAATTCTGGGGCATTAATTTCGACACTTATTTCTTCCTTCGGTGCGCCGAACAGTTCCACTTCCTCTGTTCCTTCCACTTGACGCATGACAGTCGCTAATTCTTCCCCATAGCGACGGAGGATGGCATAATTGGGCTCACTGTCTTGTTGCCACTTTAAAGCGGGAATAAGGGTATAAGCCTTAATTTTGACTTCATCGAGTTCTGGTTCCTGTGCCCCTGCCGGAAACTGATTTGCGGCTTGATCCATCTGATCCCGGACTTTTGACCAAATAGGTTGAGCATCCTGTACTGTGTCCACTAACTCCACAGAAATACGGGAAAAGCCAACGCGCGAGGTAGAAGAGATATTTTTAACGGTTTCAATTTCGGTAATTTCAGTTTCTAAAACTTGAGTTACTAAAGCTTCTACGCGCTTAGCATTTGCTCCTGGATAAGCGGTTTGCACCACGGCAGTGCGCGGAATGAGTTCGGGATCTTCTTGTCGCGGTAAGGATTGGAAGGAGGCAACCCCCCAAGCCACGATTAAGAAAATAGCCAGAATTAAAATTCGGAGATTGCGATAAAACGGACGTACCATATCAGGATAGGTTTAGAAAAAAGTTGAAATTTTTGAATTGCTAATTATTCATTTTTCACAGAAACGCGTTGTCCGGGAACTAAACGATGGGTTCCATTAGCGACAATTTCTGCATTAGGCTCTAACGTGCCGCG
This sequence comes from Cyanobacteria bacterium SW_9_44_58, assembly GCA_003021905.1. Taxonomy (GTDB): domain Bacteria; phylum Cyanobacteriota; class Cyanobacteriia; order Cyanobacteriales; family Rubidibacteraceae; genus Halothece. The sequence continues at coordinate 3,774 of PXPI01000134.1, forward strand.
AACCAAGGCACGGTTTTCTTGTTGATGGATCATTTCAACCGCTTCCTGTTGCACTTTGGATTTTTCGCCATCAGGCACAACCACATAAACTGTCCACAAACCGCGAATCCCTTTCGTTAATGCCGAAATCGGCAACCAATACCCTTGCTTATCAATGGTTGTCCGATAATTCAGCTGTACGGTTTGACCGGGTGTGGTTTCCAAAAGAGCGTCTGGCGGGAGTCGGAAAACAAGGGTTCTGGTTTGGGTTTGTTCCGAAATCTCCGGCGGAATGGAAGTCACGGTTCCCTGATAGGAGTCGCCATCAATAGTCAATTTGGCGGATGCTCCCTCTTGGAATTGTTGAGCAACGGAAGGGGGAACTCCCACCCTTGCTTCTGGTGCTGTGTTTCCGATTAATTCAATTACCGGTTGTCCAGTTTTTACCACTGTTCCTTCATCGAGGAATCTTTGGGAAACAATGCCGTCAAAGGGAGCGGTAAGAACACTTTGACTCAGTTTGATCTCAATTTCTTCTAATTTGGCTTGCAGTTCCTCCACTGTCGCTTTTTGGGCAGCAATTTCTTCCTGGCGTGTGCCATTCAGCAGTTCTTGCAGTTGGCTTTCAGCTTGATCCAGACGTGCTTGGAGGGCTTGTTCTCCGCTCACTGCTTCATCTCGTTGTTCTTGGGAAATGGCACCTTCCTGGTAAAGAAATTCTCGGCGCGATCGCTGTTTTTGTTTGAGTTCCAATTCTTCTTGAAGGTTACGCACCCTTGCTCTTGCAGCCGCAATTTTTTCTTGGCGGGAACCGTTTTTTAATTGTTCTAATTGCGCTAAAGCTCGGGAATGTTGAGCTTGTAACTGTTGTTTTTGAACACTTAGATTGCGAGTATCCAGTCGGGCTATGGGTTCTCCGGCAGCAACGCGATCGCCTTCTTCTACCAAAACCTCAGTTAGTTCTCCCCCGCATTCCAATCCCAGTTTGCTGTTGCGTCTGGCGACCATTTTGCCCGTATAACTGCGACTGACTTGATACCCTGATTTGGGTTGTACTGTTACCGTTTCTACCGGTAAGACATTAACGTCGCTGGTTTCTTGAGGGGGTGGACTTTGGGAGGTCAAACGAGGAATGGCGATAATCGCGCCTGCTGTTAGCAAACAGGCACCTCCTAGCCATAGCAATCGCTTCTTTCTTCCCTTTTGAGATTGTTCAGCGCAATCGCTGTCTTGTTCTTCATCTAAAGCAACTTTAGGGGGCGTTGGTTCTATTACCATGACTGATTTTATAACATACTGTATGGTACTATCGCTCATGTAAAAAAGCAATCAAGAAAATTATTACTTAGTTGCTATTATACCATACAGTATGGTACAGTCAAGGATAAGTACTGTTTTACTATAGAATAAATTTTTGCAAAGGAGATAATTATGAAAATTTCAGCGGGATACGCAAAGCGAAAGCAAAGAACTATTCTCAATGTTGCCACTGATTTGTTTATTGAACGGGGTTATGATGGTGTGAGTGTTGATGCGATTGTAAAGAAAGCAGGAGGTTCAAAAAGCAATATTTACAATTATTTTGGGGGAAAAGAAGGCTTATTTCGCGCCATTGTCGAAGATTTAAGCCAACAAATCTTATCGCCCTTAGCAGACGCTGAGATTGATAGCTTACCGCCCCAACAAGCATTAAACGTCATTGGCAAGCAAGTGCTGTCAGTCGTTCTCAGCGATCGCGCGATCAGCTTATTGCGAATTGTCATTGGCGAATCCCAAAAATTTCCGGAACTCGGAAACATGTTTTTTACTTCAGGACCAAAACCGTGTTATGAACGTCTTACCCGCTATCTAGAAAAACAACAAAACCTGGGTAAGATTAAACCTTGCAATAGCCAACAAGCAACAACTCAATTAATCGGTATGTTTTTAGGCTTTTATCAACTTCAGCGATTATTGGGAATTATAGATGCTCCTTCCCAAGAAGAAATTACTAACATTGTTGATGATGCAGTCAATACATTTTTAGAAGTCTATGGCATTTCCTAATGCCATTATCTACTAGAGAGACATTCTGTGGGTAGGTAATCGACTGTTTCTTATGTTTAGCTTTGAAGTTTGGGAAAGATGCTCGACCTTCAAAGAAATTGATGAAGGCACGAGATCTGCTGTGGGATAAAGTCTGACCTTAGTTGCCTTGAACATTACCAATAAAACTTTTCAACGAGAAATTGATTGCAGCATAAACTTTTAGGTTTGTGTTGTAAGTTCGCTATCATGAGGGGCTGTGGGCGGAGGTTTCCTCCGAATGTAAGAGACCCGAACCGGCGGGATCCCGTCTGTGGGATTAGGAAGTGTAAGACGGGCTTGTCCCGCAACTTCTGTTTGAGTCCCGAATCCCACGTGCTTCAGTCGTGGGAGTGGGTCAACAAGCGATGAATTTTAAAATAATGGGCGGTATTGGATTTGAACCAATGACATCCTGCTTGTAAGGCAGGCGCTCTACCGCTGAGCTAACCGCCCAGGCCTAGACTAGGATAACACAAACTTTTGGAAAAAGCAAAGAAAAATTGCCGGAACAATAACAATAAGTGGCGATCGCGGACGGGTTCGCTAGAGCATGAATTTCCATCCCTGATGTGGGCTTAGCTTGGAGAGTTTCTCCAAACCGTTAGCCCAAACTCAAGGGAACCCCGTTCCCCAATTTAGTGCAGGTGCGATGTTGTCGGAGACACCTCGCCACTTTGAGGGGATAAAAATTTAGGATACCGATGCGAAGTAAACTTTGGATTTGACTGGATCGGGATTCATCGTTTTTTCGCCGGGTTTCCAGCCTTCAGGGCAAACTTCATCGGGATTGGCTTGAACGTACTGAATGGCTTGCAGGGTGCGTAATACTTCATCAACGTTGCGACCGAAGGCCAGATTGTTGATGGTAGTGTGCTGGATAACGCCTTCTTTGTCGATGATGAATAATCCTCTGAGGGCAACCCCTGCATCGGGATCGAGGACATTATAGGCACTGCTGATTTCTTTCTTGATGTCGGAAACCAGAGGAATATTCAGATCGCCGACGCCGCCGTTTTTGCGTTCAGTTTGAATCCAAGCGAGGTGGGAGAATTCGCTATCAACAGAAACCCCCATAATTTGGGCATTAATGTCTTTGAATTCTTGAGCGCGATCGCTGAAGGAGGTAATTTCTGTGGGGCAAACGAAAGTGAAATCTAAGGGATAGAAGAATAAGACAACATACTGTCCGCGGAAATCGGAAAGTTTTAGGGTCTTGAATTCTTGGTTTTCAACTGCAGTCGCGCTAAAGTCTGGGGCTTGTTGACCGACTCTGAGGCATTCTGTCATGGGAAATACTCCTTAACTGGCAACCTTTACGAACTGTTCCAACTATATCATACTCATAACGATTTTGAGTAGTATCCATCAGAAGGGAGAGGCTTTAGCTATTGCCCAGTTCTTGCGATCGCGCTTTCGATGCTTGAACCGCTTTAATGACCGATGAACGAAAGCCCCCGGCTTCCAATTCAGCCACTCCAGCAATGGTGGTGCCCCCAGGGCTAGTAACGCGATCTTTGAGTTGTGCAGGATGGAGTTGTTCTTCCTGTAACAGAGTTGCCGTTCCCAGAACTGTCTGCATGGCTAACTGTAAGGCGACAGAACGGGATAACCCCGCAGCGACGCCCCCATCAGCCAAAGACTCAACTAAAAGGGCAACATAAGCCGGGCCGGAACCGGATACTCCGGTTACAGCATCCATGGCTGATTCTGGTACTTCCACCACTTCACCAATCGCCCCGAGAATCGTTTTGGCCAAGGTTAACTGTTCCGGGCGCAATCCGGAACCAGGCGCGATCGCGCTCATACTTGCCCCGACAGTAGCATTGGTATTGGGCATCACCCGAACCACAGGCAACGGATCTAAAGCGGCTTTCAGACGTAGAATGGGAATCCCTGCCAAAATTGAAATTAATAGGGGGCGATGTTCTAAATTTTCTTTAATACTGTCCCAATCCGCTTCAATGCGAGGGAGGACTTGGGGTTTCACCGCCAGCAACAGCACTTCCTCAGTGGACTGCATGACCTTGCGGTTACTATCGGTGACTTCAACGTGATAGCGTTGCGCTAATTCCTCCCGTCTTTCCGGTGAAGGGTCACTCACCAACACCGTTTCCGGAGAGTACATTTCTTGAGCAATAAGGCGGGAAAGGATGGCTTCACCCATTACCCCGCCGCCGATCATTCCAAACCGTATAGACACTGTTGACGAACTCGATTGTCGTTGCTATGCGGTTTAATTGTATCTCATTGTGCGATCTGGCTTTGCCAGTTTCCTTCAGGAATTGGCTGTTGCTGTTTTTGCCAGTTTTCTGCAGGAGAAGTCATTTGGTGAACATTGCTTTGACTGCTGCCTTGGGAAGTTGCCATAGCTGGGGTGCTATGAGAGCGACTGCTAACTTTAACGCAATTCGGCGTAAACAGAAAAATGCTTTCTCCAATACGCTCTTGATTGCCATCAATGGCATAAGTCCCGCCGGCGACAAAATCAACTGCCCGCTGGGCATCATCCGGTTCCATCATATTGAGATTCAAAAGAACCGTTTTCCGTTCCCGCAATACCTGAATCACCTCTGGCATTTTTTCAAAGGATTCCGGTTCAAACACGACAATTTCTTCTACCCCATTATTGGTGCCAGGCATCCCAATGACATTGCCGCTTTTGGGAGAACCGGCAGCGGATGAGGGGTCTGCAGTAAATTGATTGCGTTCTTTGGTATTGGGATAACCGCGCCGAGATTGCCGTTCTCTTTCTAGAGGCGCTGCAGCTGTTTCTTGCCTAGCAGAATTTGTGTCTTCCATTTCCTCCTCGTCATAGTAATCCTCAAATTCTTCGGGCTCATTTAAACCGACAAAATCTTTTAATTTGTTAAACATGTTGCTCACCGCTTTTTCTCCTTCACAAACCAATACAATTAAGTAATATTAAATTGAACAAGGGTTAGAAATTCCTGTTTTTGTTGAAAAACGTGTAATCTCTAACATAATTGAACGCCTTTAGCTAATCCATTTGCGATGGGAATAGCATCGATTTTATTAGGAAGTTCACGCTAATTTTACTCTGATTTGTTGAAATTGGACAATATTTTACTAAATTTTTTCGAATTAAACGGGACGTTCACCAAAAATTGTTCGTCCTAAACGGATCATGGTTGCCCCAGCTTCAATAGCCATCTGATAATCAGCAGACATTCCCATAGAAAGTTCATCCAGGGAGATATTAGATAGATTTTCAGCGTTAATTTGTTGAGCTAAATCACTTACTTTTTCAAAACCAACCTTGGTTTGTTCTGTTGACTGATTCAAAGGCAGAATTGTCATCAATCCTTTAATTTTTAGCTGTTCATAGGTTTCGATAGTGGGAAGGGCTTCTAGCAACTCTGGAATGGTCCAACCGTATTTATCCGGATCCGGCAAGGGTTTCACTTGTAACAAAAGATTGGGTGGGGTAATGTCTAATTCTTCAACAAGACAATTCAAGCGTTGGGCAAGTTTCATGCGATCGCAGGTATGAATCCAGTGAAAATGACTTAAAGCGAGTTTGGCTTTATTAGTTTGTAAATGCCCTAAAAAATGCCAACAAATGTCCGTTAAATCCTGCAATTGTTCTTGTTTGGCAAGCGCTTCTTGAATTTTATTTTCACCAAAATCGCGAATTCCTGCCTCGTAGGCTTCTCGGATGGCATCAGCAGATACCATTTTGGTTACTGCAATCAGCCTCACTTGGGGGGGAAGCGTTTCATGAAGTTCTTGAATCCGTTTTGTAATATTGCCACTCATTGAAAAATACGCTTATAGGTTTCATTCAAAGCTGCATACTCGTCTTTTGCCCCTTCACGACGCAGTTTCCGTAATCGATTTTCCAAAATCAAGCGGGCTTCGGAACGAGTTTTCGGTTCAAAGGATAACCCCGCCTCACTAGTAGTCACTAAAAAAAAGAGACGTTGAGCATAAAGGGTGGTAAAAATTTCTCGATTCGGATCAATGGTACAAATTCGGTATAGCAATCCAAAAGTAGGGTGATTGAGATAGGTTTCGTTAGTATTCATTCAAATTTTACGTGATTTTCGCCCAGAGGTCCCTAGGAATGTCGAGTAATGACAGTTATTGAGATAAAGGATAGATGCGTTAAAGATTACCCCTTTTGTTGAACAAGGCCTAATCTGCAACTGAACGCCGGGGATAATAAATCGATGATATCTTGCTTTCAATGCAATCACATCACTGCAAAAGCAATCGTTGAGCTAACCAATCACAAACTTTAAATTTTCGGAGACGGTAAAATCCCTAATAGGAGCATAAACCAAGGAACTTTGACATCCGGAATCAGCCAAGGATATGTTCTCAGACCTGGGACAGCAGCAGGAAGAATAAACTTTAAAGAACGCAAAGAAACCGGACGATTGCCATCTTGATCTCTTATTCTATACCCTTGAGCTAGTTCCGCAACAATCTGCACTTTCCCGGTTCCAGTCATAGCATTGCCATCAGCAGCCAGAGCAGCAATCACCCGTCCTGTGAATAAGGGCGTTTCCCAGTTATAACGATCGCGCATCACCCCATATTGCGGATCCATATTTTGTTGCTCCTTCATTTGCTCAGCAAATTCGGCAATCTGTTCTGTCCCAACAATTCCCGGCCAAATTGCCACTGACGCAACATTGTTTGATTTTAACTCCCTTGCCATTTCTGCCGCCAACCGATCACAGGCGTCTTTTCCCACCCCATAAGCAGCATTAAAAATAGAAGACATGCCGCCCCAAGAAGAAATCGTACAAATTAATCCCTGTTGGCGCTTGCTCATCATCCGCGCAGCAAAAATACTTGCCACATAATGGCTGCGCAACCCCACATTATTGCTGGCATCCCAAAGACTGGGATCATGCTCCCAAAAGGGCGTTTCCGAGGCTTGCGCGATAGCGCTGACACCGGCAAAGACATTATTGACTAAGACATCAAGTTGTCCGTTTTGTTCCCGGTCAATCTGTTCAAACAGCCGTTTGACCTGCTCATCGTCACTGTGATCCACTTGTACCGGAATGCATTTTCCGCCAGCTTCTTCCACTGCTTGTTGTGTTTCACTAAGACTGCCGGATTGCGTCTGGGAGGGATTAAGAGTTCGACCGGTAATATAAACCGTTGCCCCAGCTTCTCCCAAACCAATGGCGATGCCTTTGCCAATGCCTCGGGTAGCACCGGTAACTAATGCGACTTGATTGCTCAGTGTTTTGGTCATTTTTTTCCCTTGAAGAAACGACGTATTTGCGCGATCGCGTAGTCACGATTTAATTTAGCAATCACATCAAGGTTAATTTCTTTTGGGCACACTGCCTGACATTCCCCATAATTGCTACAGTTGCCGAATCCTAACTCATCCATTTTCTTAACCATACCAACGACACGCTCATCTTTTTCTGCTTGCCCTTGAGGAAGGCTATTGAGATGAGCTGCTTTTGCGCCCACAAAAAGCATTGCCGATCCATTTTTGCAAGTTGCTGCACAAGCCCCGCAACCAATACAAGCGGCAGCATCCATCGCATCATCGGCAACGTCTTTGGGAACCGGCATTTGGTTTGCTTCAGGGGCACTTCCTGTCCGGGCAGTGATAAAACCGCCAGACTGAATTAATTCATCAAAGGCAGAACGGTCAACAATAAGGTCTTTAATCACAGGAAACGGTTTGGCTCGCCAAGGCTCAATGACAATTGTTTCACCGTCGCGAAAATGGCGCATATAAAGTTGACAAGCAGTCGTGGCCTTTTGCGGACCATGGGGAATGCCATTAATCGTTAAAGAGCAAGTGCCGCAAATTCCTTCCCGACAATCATGGTCAAAGGCAACTGGATCTTGTCCTTGTTGCAATAGCTTCTCGTTGAGTACATCCAGCATTTCCAAAAATGAGCTATCGGGAGAAACATTATCGAGTTCATAACTCACCATTTTTCCTTCAGCATGGGGATTAGCTTGTCGCCAGATTTTTAATGTTAGATGCATCGTTTTCTTAGTCAGCAATTAATTTTGATGTTTGATCTACGCTAACGGCTATAAATACAACACTTTCATGAGGATTGCTCTCAACAGATAGTTTTCTGTTTTTATGCTTCACTAACGATTTGCTTTAATTTTTCAAGATATTCCCTAATTTTTGATATTTGTCTATCCGCTTCAATGTAATAACTTGAGCATTAGGAACTTGTTGATATTGCTTGATTGCCAATTCAAAACAAAAATAGGATAATATGGTTTGATTCCAGTATTTTTAATATTGTATTATAAAAATATACAATTATTTTAAAAAATTAAATTTTATAACCTTTGATAGATTTTTTAGTTGAAATATAGCAACAATCCCAAGTCAGTTGTAAATTTTTGGTGCCTGACCCCTTGTCAAACCAAGACCTGATTTTTACAAGTCATTTAGGATTGCTATAATACTTCATAGTATCAAACTTTAACTAGTCAGAGTAGTTAGTCAAACGAAACGACAGAGCATTAGGAATCAAAACATGAGACATTATTCTAGATTTGCTGCTAGTATGCTGCCAGCGTTAGCAACGCTCGTTATTATGCCACAAACTGCGCTAGCAGAAAAGTCAGCTTCATCTTACTTAGAACAAGGAAATACTCACAAGGAACAAGGAGAATTTAAGGAAGCGATTAAAGACTTGAATCAAGCGATTGAGATTAATCCGGATTTCGGTAAAGCTTATCTAAATCGCGGAATTGCTCATTATAAACAAGGGAATTTCAACGGAGCAATTAATGATTTACAAAAAGCAAAAGAAATTTTTCTACAACAAGAGAAAGGTCAAACGGCAAGTTATCAATATACAGAAATCATTTTGACGAAACTTTACTATAATATGGGAGTCGAAAGTGCTAAAGAAAGGAATTTTGAAGAAGCAATAAAAAACTATAATCAAGCCATTATAATGAATTCTAATTATGCAGCAGCTTATGCTAATCGTGGCATAGCGTATCATCATCAAAAAAATTCAGCAAAAGCAATTGATGATTTGAAAATGGCGGCAAATCTTTATCAAAAACAAGATAAAATAACAATTTATCAACAGATACAAAAAACGCTAGAGCAACTTCAGTAACTGATATGTTGACTGGACGTTAGGAAGTCAGCACTGGAAATGAACCGGCGCGATAAAACTTCGAGTCGTTAAGTTTTTTTTGGCTCAATTTCGCCTTGCCAGAAGGCTGAAATACTATCCTATTTATGAACAATGCCTTATCTGATAAATATCGCAAAGAGAAACCATGATTGTATTAACCACTGTCTTATTCCTAGCTAGTAGCGGGGCTTTTCTACTTGGCCTAAAAAATCCCAAATTGGTTTGGATGCCAACGCGCAAGCATTCCTCCCTTGTTTATAGCAGTAGCGCGATCGCGTGGATGATTATAACTATGACGATAGCAACCGCCCCAAAAGATACCACTCAATCAACTCAACCAACCAATTCGACTGAGCAAACAAATACGACTTCTGAGCCAACAAATTCTAATTCTGGCAAGCAATCGAAAGCTGACACTGAATCTAAAGACTCTCACTCTGAAAACCCCAAACTTGAAGACAAGAAAGCGAAAACAAATTCTGGAAATAATAGCCCCGATTATAGTATTGATGAAGAAATTGAAAAGCCAAAACAAAACACGCCTAACTACGAAAAAGGAGCTAATTGGGAGGCTGATTCATTACAAATGTGCAAACAATTTGTTAGAAATCGGCTAGAATCACCATCTTCAGCAGATTTTTACGTATTCAACACACAATTCAATCATCTAGATAATGGTGTTTTCAGGGTAGTGGGTCAGCTGGATGCCCAGAATAAATATGGAGCTGAAATTCGGTTAAATTATGATTGTAAGGTTCAACATATCAAGGAAGATGAATGGGAATTAGTAAACCTTGATTTAAATTAAACGGATTATCAATGGAATCAAGCGCTACCTATAAGATCGCGTGGAAAAGTCTACTTCCTCATAAATCAGAGGTTCTTTGCGAAGTTTTGGTGGTTGCTTGTCTCCTTGATATTCCCAAACGCCAACAAAGGCATACTCTTGATCATTCCGTTTTGCTTCCCCAGCAGACAGGAAACCGGTTTTCACTTCTTCATCCTCCTCGCCGTATTGATGCTCAACGCGAAAATGACTGCCACAGGATTCTTCCCGCATGAGGGCATCGCGACACATTAATTCCCCAAAATCAATAAAGTCGGCAACACGCCCAGCACGTTCCAGTTCTTGATTTAAACTGTTTGCTATTCCCACCACTTTGACATGGCGCCAAAAGTTTTCCCGCAAGGTTGCAATGTCGTTTAAGGCTTTTTCTAATCCTTCTTTGCTACGACTCATGCCGCAATAATGCCACATAATTTCCCCAAGGCGCTTGTGGAAATGGCGAGGGCTTTCTTTACCGCGCCCCTTGTTATCCAACAGACGTTTAATTTTGTCTTGGGTTTTCTGTTCTGCGTGATCAAATTCCGGCGCATCGGTAGTTGCTTTGCCGGCTTGGGAAATACCAACAGTTCCGGCTAAGTAATGACCAATAGTGTAGGGTAAGATAAAGTAGCCATCGGCTAATCCTTGCATAAGGGCTGATGCCCCCAGGCGATTTGCCCCGTGGTCGGAAAAGTTGGCTTCTCCGGCAACAAAAAGCCCAGGAAGATTGCTTTGTAAATTGTAGTCCACCCAGAGGCCGCCCATAGTGTAGTGAACGGCGGGATAAATCATCATCGGTGTTTGGTAGGGATTATTACCCGTGATGCGGTTATACATTTCAAAGAGATTGCCGTAGCGTTCAGCGATGGTATCTTCTCCCAAGCGCGCGATCGCGTCCCGAAAGTCGAGAAACACCCCAAACCCAGTAGGGGCAACGCCTCGTCCTTCATCACACACTTCTTTGGCAGCGCGAGAAGCAATGTCGCGGGGGGCAAGATTGCCAAAACTGGGATATTTGCGTTCTAGGTAGTAATCCCGGGCGGATTCGGGGACATCATGAGGAGACAGTTTGCCGTTGCGAATTTGAAGCGCGATCGCGCGATCGTTGGGCACCCAAATCCGGCCATCATTGCGCAGCGATTCCGACATCAAGGTTAGTTTAGATTGTTGATCCCCCTGCACGGGAATACAAGTGGGATGAATCTGGGTGTAACAAGGATTGGCAAACCCTGCCCCTTGACAATATGCCCGATACGTTGCCGTAACATTACAGCCTTGGGCATTAGTGGACAGGAAATAAACATTCCCATAGCCTCCGGTACAAAGCACGACACAATCGCCAGCCCAACGCTCAATTTTACCGGTAACTAAATTGCGAGTAACAATCCCTTTGGCATGACCGTCAACCACCACCAATTCCAGCATTTCATGGCGGCTGTACATCTTCACTTGGCCTTGCGCAATTTGCCGATTCAGTTGCTGGTAGGCAGCTAACAGAAGCTGTTGCCCGGTTTGTCCACGGGCATAAAAGGTTCGACTGACTTGCGCCCCGCCAAAGGAACGATTAGTGAGCAATCCGCCATATTCTCGGGCAAAGGGAACGCCCTGCGCTACCATTTGATCAATAATATTCACGCTGACTTGCGCCAGACGATAGACATTCGCTTCCCGGGAACGGTAATCGCCTCCCTTAATCGTGTCGTAAAATAATCGATAGACTGAATCCCCATCATTTTGGTAATTTTTGGCGGCATTGATCCCCCCCTGCGCTGCAATAGAATGAGCCCGACGGGGACTATCCTGATAACAGAAACAACTAACTTGATAGCCCATCTCCGCCAAAGAAGCCGCAGCCGAGGACCCTGCTAGTCCCGTTCCCACAACAAGAATGTGGTAGTTTCGTTTATTTGCCGGATTCACCAGTTTGAGATTAAACTTGTGATTGTCCCATTTATTGGGGAGAGAGCCGCTGGGGATATTCGACTCCAATTTCATAGGAATTAACTGAACAAGCGAATGCTTAGTTATTGTGATTAACCCAATATTAACAATGCTTTTTCCGATTCCTTGGTCGGGAGTTGCAGTTTGCTTAACACTGGCTGTTGCGTTAGGAGGAATTATTGGCTGGGATCGCGAGCAGGACCATCAACTCGCTAGTTTTGGTACCAATATGCTGGTGAGTTTAGGATTAGCTTTGGTTGTTTTAGGGACATTGCAAAGCGGGATGAAAGTCGAGGTATTCTCGTGGATTACGCGTATGATTGGTCAGTTGTCGTCTTTGCTCTTTTATAAGAAAAAATTGAATGTAGCTTGACTTTTTTAAAGTGGTATTATTGAAAATTACTTTAAACTAGTTAAGCAGTCACAATTCCTCTCTCACAAATAGCAACTAACAATGACAAACGAGATTGCAATTATTGGCATGACAGGACGTTTCCCAGATGCAAGAAATATTGATGAATTCTGGGAAAACCTCAAACAAGGAAAAGAAGGGATTGCGCCCTTAAGCGAACAACAGTTGCGGCAAGGGGGAATTCCTCCCTCTGTTTATCAACAGCCGAACTACGTAAAAGCAGCCCCCATTCTCAAAGATGATATTGCTGAATTTGATACCGACTTCTTCGGTTATAGTCCCCGCGAAGCCGAACGGAGTGATCCCCAACAACGCTTATTTTTGGAAGTGGCGTGGGAAGCCTTAGAAATTGCCGGTTGCAACCCAGAAACGGCGTCCTCACGAATTGGCGTTTTTGGCGGCGTTGGACGCAATACCTATTTGCTATTCAATCTGCACCACCAGCTAAATCAACTGGACTCAATCGGGGCGTTCCAAACCTTAATCGGCAATGACAAAGATTTTCTCGCCACCCGTATTTCCTATTTACTCAATCTCACCGGTCCCAGTCTCACCATACAAACGGCTTGTTCTACCTCTTTGGTGGCGGTTCATTATGCCGTATCCAGTTTACTCAGTGGGGAAAGCGATATTGCCCTTGCTGGTGGCGTTTCTCTGAAAGTGCCTCATCTGGCGGGCTATCACTATCAAGAAGGGGGAATTTATTCCCCTGATGGCCACTGTCGTAGTTTTGATGCCCAAGCCCAAGGAACAGTGGGCGGAAGCGGTGCGGGAATGGTGGTTCTCAAGCGCTTGGAAGATGCCCAGGCGGATGGAAATACCATTTATGCCGTTATTAAAGGGTCTGCGGTCAATAATGATGGATCAGCGAAAGTAGGATATACTGCCCCTAGTGTCACGGGTCAAGCCGGCGCGATCGCGGAAGCGTTATTTGTGGCTGATACTGACCCCAATACTATCCAATATATCGAAGCCCACGGCACAGCAACCCCGTTAGGCGACCCCATTGAAGTACAAGCCCTGACAGAAGCGTTTCAAACCAGTACTCAACAAAAGCGAGTGCGTAATTCTGGGGAAACCCCAGAATGTAAGACGCACTCAAGACAGGGATTTTGTGCATTGGGGTCAGTCAAAAGCAATGTGGGACATCTCGATGCGGCAGCAGGAGTAACGGGACTGATTAAAACCGTTCTTTCCCTCCATCATCAAGCGATTCCCCCCAGTCTGCATTTCCAACAACCGAATCCCGAAATTGATTTTGACAATAGTCCTTTCTTTGTCAATACAAAACTAAGACCTTGGCACCGGGGAGAAACGCCACGCCGCGCAGGTGTCAGTTCCTTCGGGATTGGCGGAACCAATGCCCATGTAGTTTTAGAACAAGCCCCAACCCCTGTTCCCAGTGGTGACTCTCGTCCCTGGCAACTTCTCCTTCTTTCCGCCAAAAGCGAAACTGCCCTTACCACAGCCTCAGACAATCTTGCCCAATATCTGACTAATCATCGGGATCTTAAACTAGCTGATGTGGCTTATACCCTCAATACAGGTCGCAAAGGGTTTTCCTATCGACGGATGGCGGTTGCTTCCGATATCCAGTCAGCGGTCGCGCAGTTACAAGCAACCTCCTCTCAACATTGTCCTGATCAATCCCCTGCGGTAACTTTCTTGTTACCTGGACAAGGGGCACAGTATATCAACATGGGACGGAAGTTATATGATACTGAATCTGTGTTTCGAGAACAGATTGATCTCGGTGCAGAACAACTGCAATCATTGCTAAATCTGGATTTACGCCGGATTCTCTATCCGCCCGAAGGGGAACAAGCAACAGCAAAAGAACAAATCACCCAAACCGCGATCGCGCAACCGGCTTTATTTATTTTGGAATACGCTTTAGCCCGTCTCTGGCAATCTTGGGGCATTTACCCGCAAGCAATGATGGGACATAGTATTGGGGAATATGTGGCGGCCTCTCTAGCAGGGGTAATTTCCTTTACGGATGCGTTGTGGTTAGTGGCGCAACGGGCGCAACTAATGCAGTCGTTACCCCCAGGAAAAATGCTGCGTATCACGGCTTCGGCTTCTGAGATTGAACCGTTGTTAGGAGATGATATTGCCTTAGCGGTAATTAATGCGCCTCACTTGTGTGTTGTCTCAGGAGAAGAAAGTAAGATTACACAACTGCAATCTCGATTAGAAACGAAAGGGATTAATAACCGTCTTCTCAATACCTCTCATGCTTTCCATTCCCCGATGATGAATCCCATTTTAGAGGAATTTAAAGCGCAGGTGGCAAAGATACAATTACATCCTCCTAAAATTCCTTTTATTTCTAACTTGACAGGAACCTGGATTACAAGCGGCCAAGCAACCAATCCCGAATATTGGGCAAAACAACTCCGCCATACCGTTCAATTTTCCGCAGGGATTAGCGAACTCTTACAACAAAACCGAATCTTTGTGGAAGTGGGACCTGGAAGCACACTCAGCACCTTAGTCAAACAGCAAACCACCACAGCGAGAGTCACTCATTCTCTTCCCCATCCTAAAAGCCAAACCTCGGATCAAGGGCAAATGTTACAAGCATTAGGAGAACTGTGGTTAAACGGCATTTCTCCCGATTGGTCTGGGTTTTATGCCCAACAAAAGCGACAGCTGCTTCCCTTGCCCACCTATCCCTTTCAACGGCAACGGTATTGGATTGATCCGCCCACTTCCTCAGATAGTAAAACATTATCTGAGTCAGAACTGCGCAAAAATGAAAATCTCAGTGAATGGTTCTATGTTCCCTCCTGGAAACGAGAATTATTACCCCCTCTATCCCATCCCCCCTCAACCAGATCTTGGTTAATTTTTCTGGATGCCACAGGGTTAGGAGAAACCATAGCCCATCGCTTACAACAACAGGGAGATCAGGTGATTGCCGTTCAAGCCGGAAATACCTTTACTCAACTGGGAGAACAGGCTTACGCTATTAATCCCAATAGCAAAGAAGATTATGACACCCTCTTTAGAACACTAGCCAATCAAAATCAGTTTCCCCAACAGCTTCTGCATTTCTGGAATGTTACCCCGAACTCTCAGCAAGCAGAGAAATGCTTTAATCAGTTACTATTTCTCGCGCAAGCCCTTGGTAAACAAGAGGTATCGGATAATCTGCCAATTACCGTCATTACCAGTGAACAGTATGATGTGACAGGAACTGAACCGTTATCCCCCGAAAAAGCAACAGTACAGGGAATTTGTAAAGTGATTCCCCAAGAGTATCCCCAACTGCCCTGTCGTCTCATTGATCTCGATGCAACGGCATTAGAACAACAAGATTCTCTCACTGAACAGTTGCTAACAGAACTCCAGACTGACATTTCACAGGCTAGTATTGCCTATCGCAATGGCTATCGTTGGCGACAAACTTTCGATGCAGTTTCTATTCCTTCATCCTCTCCGTCTCTCATTCGTGAGGGAGGGGTTTATCTGCTTACAGGAGGCTTAGGGGGAATTGGTTTAATCTTAGCAGATAGCATTGCTCAAGTTCCCCACACAAAACTTATTTTAATCAGTCGTTCGGGATTGCCCGATCGCGCGGAGTGGCAAGATTGGCTAACCGGAGAAGAGGATGATGATGGGGTTGCCGACAAAATCCGTCGCGTACAAGCCTTGGAAGAACAGGGTGCCGAGGTTTTAATCTTATCTGCCGATGTCAGCGATCGCGCTTCCATGGCAACGGCAATTCAAGAGACGCAAGCCCGCTTTGGCACAATCAACGGCGTGATTCATACCGCCGGTATCCCCGGCGGTGGCATTATTCAACTCAAATCCTCAGAACAAGCAGAAACGGTGCTTTCATCAAAACTGCAAGGCACTCGCATCCTGGATGAACTCTTTGCAGACAAGTCTTTAGATTTTATGATCCTCAACTCTTCTCTCAGTTCCATTATGGGAGGTGTCGGTCAAGTCGATTACTGTGCCGCCAATGCTTTTCTCGACAGTTTTGCCCATTATCGCACATACCGCAAAGGTCAACTCACCCTTGCCATTAACTGGGATACCTGGCAGGAAGTAGGCATGGCTGTGAATACTGCGGTTCCTGAACAATTGCAAAAACGGCGAGAAGAGGGGCTAGAAATGGGAATTTCCACTGCAGAAGGACAAGATGCCTTCCGTCGCCTGCAAGGGTTAGCCTCTCCGCAAGTCATTGTCTGTACTAAAGACTTACCCACACTCATTCAACGCCGTGCGACTCCCCAGTCTCTGGAAGAGTTGGCAAAAGCAACTTCCCAAGAGGAACAACCTCAGCCCTATGTCGCCTATCCCCGTCCGGATCTCAATGTTCCCTATGTCGCCCCCCGTAACGAAACCGAAACCATTGTTGCTGACACCTGGCAACGCTTTCTCGGCATTGAACCGGTGGGAATTCATGATGACTTTTTCGAGTTAGGGGGTCATTCTCTGTTGGCAACGGAAATTATTTCTAGCTTGCGCGATCGCTTTCAACAAGAACTTCCATTAAACCGCTTGTTTGAAACGCCCACTGTTGCAGGATTAGCAGCCATGATTATAACGGAGGAAAACGCCGATCCACACACTATCCAACCTAGCAAGGAAACTGACGATCTCCTTTCAGAATTGAATTCCTTGTCTGCTAACGAAGTGGACTCTTTACTGAACCAAATTTTAACTAGCGATGAGTCGTAACCTCTTGAGTTAATCTCACTTTATTGCAATAAATTATCAAATATCTAGTATAATTAAACATTTGATCCAGTCATGAGAAGTTTCGTAACTATGGAAGTGTTAACGAAAGCAGACTTAGAAACGAGATGGCGCGAAACAATGACAGTGCAAGAGGTTAGTCATAATAGACGAGGATTTAATAAGGTACGAAGAGATGTTAATGCTTGGCGAGAGCAACAGCTACATTACACCCAACTCCCAAGTGGCATTCAACTTAAGCTATCGGATCAGAAAGTCTATAAAGATTATGGAAAAACAGTTGAGCATGATGAAAATAAACCCTTAACTTGTCATTTTTTGTTATCGGGGGATCATCCTGTTGTCTGTCCCGGTATTAAAAAGAATCAAGCCGAATATCTAGAAAAAGCGGGAAATCATTACCTTTTCTTTTTACCAGATATTGAAGAAATTGAACAATCTTATCAAGGAAAACCGAATCAAGTTTTGATTATTAATGTGCCTTTAACTGTTCTCAGAGAATTTGGGTCAGAATGGGATCAAATACCGCAATTGTTAAAGCCTTTACTTGAAAAAGATCGCGCTCCCCGATTTCATCATCCAGTTGGTAAATTAACCCCGATGATGCAAACTGTGATTAAAGAAATTTTCCATCATCCCTATCAAGGCGCAATCGCGCAGATGTATCTTGAAGGGAAAGTCTTAGAATTAATTTCCTTACAGTTATTTCAATTATTGCAACAAGAAAATCAGCAACCCTGTCACTTTCACCTCACCCCAAAAGAAATTGATCGCATCTATCAAGCCCAATCAATTTTAGAAAAACAATACTTTGAACCCCCTTCTGTGGCAGATTTAGCACAAAAAATTGGCTTAGATCGGATTAAATTACAACAAGGTTTTCAACAGATTTTCCAAGTAACGCCCTTTCAATATTTGCAAAACTATCGCTTAGACTTAGCACGGGTACTCCTAGAAGATGAAAATTTAACGGTTAGTGCTGTTGCCCATCGAGTCGGTTATGCCAATATTAGTTATTTTTACCGCACCTTCAAACGTCGCTTTGGGGTGACACCTGGTAAATATCGGTCTTAATTAGGGTCTGCTGAAAAAGTTGATTAATCGGTGAAGACCGTTATTCGTTATTCGTTATTTGTTATTTGATGATGACAAGTTACAGAGGATTTAATGGAGTATAAGGAAAGCATTGACCAGCAACGCATGAAAACTCTTGATGAACTGACCGCACAAGCGCAAGAATTACATCTGGGTTACGATGTTACGATTAAGTCACTATGCTGTCATCTTTTACTGTTTTGTAAGCGCGATCGCACTACAAAAGTCTAAAATAAAAGCAACACAGATTAACGGATTAATCAAGTCACTTGCAATGAATACAATTCACTTGAACTTGGAACCTCTCGTTCAGAATTTGACCCATGAGCAATTTTATGAACTGTGCATGGCGAATCAAGATATTGCAATGGAACGCAGTGCAACTGGAGAATTGATTATTATGTCCCCCGTTGGCGGTGAAAGTGGAGAACGCGAAGCAGACTATATCATCGATTTAGGTAATTGGAATCGCCAGACAAAACTGGGTAAGGTGTTCAGTTCCTCAACTGTCTTCAAACTTCCTAATGGCGGTGATCGCTCTCCTGATGTAGCTTGGGTCAAACTTGAACGTTGGCATCAATTGACACAAGAACAGCAGAAAAAGTTCCCACCCCTGTGTCCTGATTTTGTCATTGAGCTACGGTCTGAAAGCGATCGCTTGCCACCGCTTCAAGAAAAAATGCAAGAATATCTTGCCAGTGGGCTACAGTTGGGATGGCTGATTAATCCTCAAGATCAAACTGTTGAAATCTATCGACCCAATCAAGATGTGGAGATACTCAACCTCCCCGCTACGCTGTCAGGAGAGGATGTCTTGCCTAATTTTAAGATGAATATTGAGTAGATGGTATATGAAGTTATACCATTTTGGACAATTGGCGCTGCACTACGATCCCCCCAACCCCCCTTATTAAGGGGGGGAACAAGTGCAGAAATTTACAATTGATTTAGGATTGCTATAACAATAGAGACTAAAATATACTGTTGGTAGGAGAATTAAGATTTGATTCTCTCAAAGCGCGATCGCGCCCCTACTGGTTAAAATCGCCTTATCTAAATACGGTTGGCACGTTCCACCTCTTGCTGCAATTCCCCTAACTCTAGTGAATTATCAAATAAAGGAATTCCCCATTTTTCCATCCGTTCAATGACCTCAGCGCGAGGAATGCCTAACAAACTTCCTGCTTTACCGCTACTGATTTCTCCCGCTTCCAAGAGCGCCATCACGTATGCTTCTTTGGCTTTGGCTGTTGCTTGTTTTTGTACTGACTGAGGGAGATTTTGAACGGAAAGCGTAAACTTAACTTGTAAAGAATTGCTCTGGTTGAAATGTTGAAACTGAGTTGTCATAATTGATTCTCCTTTCCACTTTCACATTTTAATAGAACTCAAGTTGCATATCCACATGAGGAATCCCAATGTGAATAAAAGGTTCAATTGTAGGGCTAAATCCCAGTTTTTGATAAAAGTTTTGGGCAGTGACTCGTGAGCGCAACCGAACCGTGTGCAATCCCTTTTCTTGAGCAAGGTTTAGTAGAAATTTCATTAATTGAGTGCCAATACCTTGTCGAGAAAATTCAGGCAAAACAGCAACATAAGCGATACCTCCAACTCCTTTTTTAACTAAGCGTAACCGTGCTGAACCAATAATTTTTTCTTCAATTAGCGCGATTGCGTCAAACGTCGCTTTGGGGTGACACCTAGTCAATCTCGCTCTTAATAGAAGAAACCAATTTTCTACAGTAAACCAGTCAGAGAGCCATCGGTTTCAAACCGATGGACGGGGCTTACAAGCGTCGGAACCAAGTTCCGACGACAACCCCTCATGAATGGCGAACAAAGGCTTTAGCCTTTTGTGTCATTTTCCTTTCTGATTCTCAATATACTTCTGTATTATATCAGAACTAACATTCCCTGCTGTACTTACAAAATAACTTGGAGCTCGTCGGGAGTTTTTTGAGTTCTGGAAACTCTTTCCTTAAATAGTGAGAAGCTCTCCCTTTGATTCTTTTGACCACCACGCTAGGAGCATAAGTTGGATCGGCATTCAGGAAAAGATGGACATGGTCTGGCATAATCTCGCAAGCTATTAGTTTCCAATTATTCTCTTTACATAAACCAAAAATAATTTCTTGAAGACGATGCTCTATCTCTCCAACTAAGACCTTTTTTCTTCTCTTAGGACAGAAAACAAAATGATAGTTAAGGAGGGTTACAGAGTAGGGATTTCTTCTATATTCGTCTGGCTGGTTTTTCATTGACAAAATGTTGTTAAATAGTGTATAATAAAGACACTATAACAAATAAAGCAATGTCCTATCAAACGACGAAATTCCTATTAACAGGAAATATAACCGACCAAACTAGGGATGTCTTGGTCTTCCTTTGCCATGAAGCAAATCGCTTATGGAACACGGCGGTATATCAAGTCAGACAAGCTCATTTTTCCACTTGTGGAATCCGAGAGTTTTTTGATCACATTATCAGTGGCTTGGAGGACAACAAGGTCAGCAAATTCTTAAATCAGTCGTAGAGGCTTTTAAGCCTTATAATCAGCTTCTGGAAATGTGGTTTAACGGCGAGATTGACCACAAACCAAAACTTCCGAGTTATCGGAGTAAAGGTGGCTTGTGCGAGTTTAGCTTTCCCGCTCAAAGCCTTCGTTTGAATCTTGAAAATGGGTGTTGGCTCTTACCAATGAGTAGCTTAATTAAAGAGTATTGGGTAGAAGAAGAGTTCTCAATCCCTTCGGTTAATTATATCGGTGAAAAGAATATCGCAGAAATCAGAATCCTTCCCCAGCATGGAAAACTCTGGGCTGAGTTGGTTTATCAAGTAAAAGAAAAAGTTGCTGTCGAATTAGATGATTCTCAAGCTCTTGGATGTGACCCTGGGGTAAACAATTTATTAACTTGTGTCTCGACTTTGGGTAAAAGTTTCATCATTGATGGACACAAGATTAAAGGTGCTAATGCCAAGTACAACAAAAAAGTTGCCAAATACAAGCAAGGAAAGACAGAGTTCTATTGGGATGAATACTTAGACGAGTTAACTCATAAGCGTTCCTGTTTCATGCGTGATGCAATTAATAAGGCAGCAAGGTTCATTATTAGTTACTGCTTAAAACATCGTATTGGCAACATTGTTTTTGGTTGGGGACAAGGGGTTAAAAATAATTGCAATTTAGGCTCAAAGAACAATCAAAACTTTGTTCAGATACCTATGGCAAGGCTAAAAAATCGAATTAAAGAGTTAGCTGAATCAGTCGGAATTAAGTTTACTGAAACTGAAGAGTCATACACCTCCCGTAGCTCCTTTTTGGACGGTGATGAATTACCAGTGTTCGGCGGTGAAAAACCTGCTAGTTGGAAACCATCAGGAAAAAGAGTAAAAAGAGGGTTGTATCGGACTCGTAACGGTCAGTTAATCAATGCCGACACTAACGGTGCGGCGAACATTCTGAGAAAGGCAAGTACACAGCTAGGCGATTGTCTAGCCGAGGTACGTCGGGCAGTCTTGAGTCTGCCCAAACGGTATGATGTTTTCAGTTCGCTGAAGAAATCCTATCGTAAATGTGGAGAAACGAGATTAAATCTCGTTTCGTAACCACGTTT
>PXPI01000135.1 GCA_003021905.1 Cyanobacteria bacterium SW_9_44_58
CCTTTTAATTTGAACTCAAAAACGATCATTTAACGCTGAAGATGTTGGCGTAATCTATTAAATTATAGCATGGATTTGTCGAGTTTTCACTCTCAGGGAGATCGTCTCCAATCCCTTCGACTGACTCGCCTTATATGCCACGGCTAAAGCACGTAGGCGCGTGCGGCGAGTTTCTGTAAAAAAAACCCGCGTTTTTGTCGCAGAAGCGTAATCTTTGTTACGGAATTTTGACATGAACGTTTGTTAGGTTAACTCCCACCATGATGATGGGAGCAAAGGATTAAAGTGGAATCGATTTGTATTCACATCGTTGAGGGGAATCCCCATCTCAGATCTCTTCTCGGTTGGCATCTCCAACAAGCTGGCTTTTGGGTTGAGCAATCAGGGAGCATTCAACATGCCAAACTCCTTTTAAATAATGAACAATTAACCTTAGTGGTGCTAGATTCAGATTTGCCGGATGGGGATAGCTTGGAATTTTGTCACGGGTTACACCATGATCGCCAGTATCGGATTTTAATGTTATCTCCTCGCAGTACAGAAAGTGATATTGTCGCTGGCTTGAAAGCAGGAGCAGATGATTGTTTAATAAAACCCTTTGGGATGAGAGAATTTATGGCACGAGTCGAGGCGTTGCTGCGACGATTTCGGGGGATGAATATCCCTTTATTGCTCGACTACGGTTTGTTAAAAATTAATTTAGCGCAACGCAAAGTTTACTTAAAAGCAGAAAAAATCGAATTAACGCCACAAGAATTTAGTCTACTGTATGTATTAGCTCAAGCTCAAGGTACTGCCTTATCTCGCTTGGAACTACTCCGTCGCGCTTGGCCGGAAGCGATTGATAATCCCCGTACCATTGATACACATATCCTATCCTTGCGGAAAAAGTTGGAAACAAAGCCCCGACAGCCCATGCTAATTCAAACGGTTCGCAATGTGGGATATCGCTTGAATATGACATTCTTGCAAGAAAAAACAACAACGAATCAACGTTCCTTTTTAGCTTGACATTATTTCTTTCTAACATACGTCTAGCGGGAAAATTCCAAGTTTACATCTAGGAGTTTCTTTTTCTTAGAGTTATTCAGATTATTGAAAGCCGGATAAGGGAAGGGGAAATGCAATAATAGGAATTAACCGCCAGTTGCAGTAGTGAAAAGTTGCCTTCTGAGCTTTTCTCAAAAGTGTGTTAACTTTCTACTGGATTTTTATCTGGTATCTCCTGTAACTTGAACACATCGCGCCTGTAATGAATCAAGCAAAAAAATTAATCTGGACAGCAGAAAACGAACTCACTCAATACAGTACCGAAGCCCGTAAAATTGAAAAATTACGCCGCCAATTCAGCTTTATTGTTCCCTATCCTGAACAGAAAGCGATTCGTAAGGAAATTGAAGTCGAACTCCCCAAAAACTTCCTCGCTAAACTTGTTGAGGAAAATCGACAAATGGTTGCTCTGCCCTTCTGGGGAATTGGCGGCTTAGGATTATTATTCGGCATTTCTTCCCAAGAACCGCTTAATTTTATTGCCGCCGCCATTGGATTTTATGTTGCTTTCCAAGTCCAAAAATGGGGCTGGGAGTTGCAAGCTAAACGCCTTGTCATTAAAACGCTGGATGCCATTGAAACTAGTGTTAAAGCTTCGAAAAAAGCAACCATCGCCGAATAGTCCATCTAATCGATGCAGTTTTCGCATTAATTATTTGAAATGTTGATATGTTTTTTGTTGCTTATTTTTGACTGAAATAAGTCACTTTATTAATTTGATATCATTCCATTTAGGCTTGTTTTGCAACTATCAGTTAATGATAAATTAAGTTTTTAAATTCATTCTACCTTCATTATTAGTATTTATTTAGTTTTCGTAAAAAAAGAACAAAGAAGAAAAGCAAAGTACGTACAATTGATCAAGGAAAATTAATCGTTGTTGCCCGAAACTTATGTCACAACCGACAATCGAATCGATTCTAGAAGAAAAACGCTTATTTGCTCCTTCTCAAGAATTTGCACAACAAGCCCATATTAAAAGCCAGCAAGAATATCAAGATCTTTACGAAACTGCCCGAGCTAATCCCGAACAATTTTGGGCTAATTTAGCGGAACAAGAACTCGACTGGTTTGAAAAGTGGGATCAAGTATTAGATTGGAATCCGCCTTTTGCCAAATGGTTTGTCGGCGGGAAACTGAATATTTCCTATAACTGCTTAGATCGTCACCTCACAAGCTGGCGCAAAAATAAAGCGGCTTTAATTTGGGAAGGAGAACCGGGAGATTCCCGTACCTACACTTATGCCCAATTGCACCGAGAAGTGTGCCTTATGGCGAATGTTCTGAAACAGTTGGGCGTAGAAAAAGGCGATCGCGTGGGGATCTATCTTCCCATGATTCCTGAGGCTGCCATTGCCATGTTAGCCTGTGCCAGAATTGGAGCGGCGCACAGTGCGGTGTTTGGCGGCTTTAGCGCCGAAGCCTTGAAAACCCGTTTAGTTGATGCGGAAGCAAAATTAGTGATTACCGCTGACGGGGGATTCCGCAAAGATAAAGTCGTTTCCCTAAAACCGGAAGTGGATAAAGCCCTCGCTGACAACGGCGCGCCCACCGTGGAAAACGTCCTAGTGGTGCAACGCAGCGAAGAAAAAGTCCACATGGAACCCGGGCGCGATCATTGGTGGCATGATCTTAAAGCCGGCGTGTCTGCCGATTGCCCGCCAGAACCCATGGATAGCGAAGATCTCTTATTTATTCTCTACACCTCTGGCACAACCGGGAAACCCAAAGGCGTGGTTCACACCACTGGAGGCTATAATCTCTATACCCATGTCACTCTCAAATGGGCCTTTGACCTCAAAGATACTGACGTTTACTGGTGTACTGCCGACGTCGGCTGGATTACCGGACACAGCTACATTGTCTATGGGCCCCTTTCCAATGGGGCAACGACAGTGATGTATGAAGGGGCCCCTCGTCCCTCTAATCCCGGCTGTATTTGGGATGTTATTGAAAAATACGGCGTTACCATTTTCTATACTGCCCCCACTGCCATTCGCTCTTTCATTAAAATGGGAGAACATCATCCCAATGCCCGAGATTTATCTTCCTTGCGAATATTGGGAACTGTGGGCGAACCCATTAACCCAGAAGCCTGGATGTGGTATCACCGCATTATTGGCCAAGAAAAATGTCCCATTGTGGATACCTGGTGGCAAACGGAAACCGGCGGCTTTATGATTACCCCACTCCCCGGGGCAACCTCGACTAAGCCCGGTTCGGCAACCTTGCCCTTCCCTGGCATTATGGCCGATGTTGTGGATTTAGACGGCAATCCGGTGCAGCCTAATGAAGGCGGCTACTTAGTGGTGACCTATCCTTGGCCGGGGATGATGCGCACGGTTTATGGCGACCCGGTTCGCTTCCGCCGCACCTATTGGGAACATATTGCCCCCAAAGACGGCCAGTATTTCTATTTTGCCGGAGATGGCGCCCGTAAAGACGAGGATGGTTACTTCTGGATTATGGGCCGCGTTGATGATGTCATCAATGTAGCGGGACACCGCTTAGGCACCATGGAAGTGGAATCGGCCTTAGTTTCCCATCCGGCAGTGGCGGAAGCTGCGGTAGTGGGACGCCAAAATGAAGTCAAAGGCGAAGAAGTCTGTGCTTTTGTCACCCTGGAAAAGGATTATGAGGGGCATGAGGAATTAAGCAATGAGTTGAAACAGCACGTTGCTAATGAAATTGGTGCCATTGCCTGTCCTGGGGAAGTTCGCTTTACCGATGCCCTGCCGAAAACGCGATCGGGCAAAATTATGCGTCGTTTATTGCGCAATTTAGCCTCTGGTGAAGAAATTGCTGGGGATACTTCAACGTTAGAAGACCGCAGTGTCTTAGATAAACTCCGCGGCGGTTCATAAGGTGCCATTAACAAGGGATAAGGGAATCAATATGCTTAAATTGGCAAAAAAGATTCTCTTGTCCCTTCTGCGGTGAACAGTGCAATTTCCATTGCAAGCGCCATCTTGTCTATCGAGATGAGA
Organism: Cyanobacteria bacterium SW_9_44_58; assembly: GCA_003021905.1. GTDB lineage: Bacteria > Cyanobacteriota > Cyanobacteriia > Cyanobacteriales > Rubidibacteraceae > Halothece. The sequence goes on from PXPI01000135.1 coordinate 4,038, forward strand.
AAAGATCGCGCTTGCTTCTCTGGATCGGAAATCTCAAAAAGCATTGATTTCAGACCAAGCGTTGCAAAAAGCGCGATTAATTCCTTAAGGCTTATGCTTTCGGTTCAAAGTTTAGGGCAACAGAGTTCATGCAGTAGCGTTTGCCCGTCGGTGCCGGCCCATCATCGAAAACATGGCCTAAATGAGCATCACAAGCGGAACATAGTACTTCCGTGCGTTTCATAAAGAGGCTGCGATCGGTTTCATGGCTGACATTTTCCTCTTTAATGGGGGCATAAAAACTGGGCCAACCAGTACCGGAATCATACTTGGTTTCGGAACTAAAAAGAGGTTGCCCACAACAGATACACTTGTAAGTTCCTGGGTCTTTTTTATTGTAGTATTCCCCAGTGAATGGCTTTTCTGTGCCTTTTTGGCGAGCGACTCGAAACTGTTCCTCGGTTAAGTGTTGTTTCCACTCTTGTTCGGATTTTTTGACTTTCTCTGCCATAATTTTATTAATATTTCTTAACGTGTTGCTTATTTGTAGTGTAACGTCTCTCATTCAGCAGTGGGGTTCGGGAAACTGGAAATTAAAAAAACCACCCACTGCCAAGTAGGTGGTAGAAGCGCGATCGCGCAACATTTCCAATAACTGAAACAATCTACTTAAATCCCACTGCCGCTTGCCAAACAAATGCCAGCAGGAGAAAAAATACCGGGATAAGCGGCAGAACGTCCACTAAGGGATCAAAAATTGAATAGGCTTCTGGTAGCTTGGCAAATAACAATGCTGCTTCCATAACGAATTTTTCCTTACCAACGCAGTTGCTTAAGATATCGCTATGTATCTTAACATGAGTGAGCTACCCTTATCATAGACGAGAGCTTCCTATCGAAACCACTGCTTGCTTATCAAAGATTAACCTTCTAGCCAGTGGGCAAATTCGGTGGTAAATCGATCTTCTAAAATGGCAGTGCGGATGCGTTGCGTAAACCGGATTAGTTCTGTAACGTTGTGTAGCGATAATAAGAGAAACCCTAACATTTCCCGCGCTCGGACTAAATGACGAAGATAGGCGCGAGAGAAGTTAGCACAGCAATAACAGGAACAATCGGGATCGAGCGGCGAAAAGTTTTCCCGAAAGTGAGCTTTTTTCAAACTCCAGCGCTCCCCCTGCACCAAAGCTGCCCCATGCCGCCCTAAGCGCGTTGGCATCACACAATCAAATAAATCCACTCCATGCGCGATCGCGTTTACCATTTCCCGATAACTTCCCACCCCCATTAAATAACGGGGCTTTTCCCAGGGCAATAATGGGGCGGCAACGGCAACAATGTCATTAATTAAGGCAGTAGGTTCCCCGACACTAACACCGCCAATCGCATAACCCGGCAAATCCAACTCAACTAAGTTTTTTGCAGTTTGCGCTCGCAACTCAGGATAAACGCCACCTTGAACAATTCCGAATAAGGCTTGGGTTTCAGAACAAGCATGGGCTTGAAGGCAACGTTCCAACCAACGTTCGGTTCGCTCTGTGGCTAATCGTACTGTATCGTAGTCTGCTGGATAAGGGGGGCATTCATCAAATGCCATAATCACATCAGCGCCCAGGGCATTCTGAACTTGAATCGCCAATTCGGGAGTAAACTCAATTAAGCGTCCGTCATGGGGAGAACGAAAGGTGACTCCTGCTTCACTAATTTTCCGCAAATCACTGAGACTAAACACCTGGAATCCACCCGAATCCGTTAAAATGGGATTTTGCCATCCCATAAACGCGTGCAGCCCTCCCGCTTTCTCAATAATGTCTTCCCCGGGTTGAAGATGCAGATGATAGGTATTGGCAAGAATCATCTGTGCTTGAGCAGTTTCCAATTGCGCGGGAGTTAATCCTTTGACCGTTGCCGCGGTTCCCACTGGCATAAAACGAGGGGTTTCGACCTTGCCATGGGGCGTTTCAAAAATTCCAGCTCGGGCTTTGGTATGGCAACAATGCTTTTGACAATAAAACTTAAAAGAGATATTCGTCATCCTCCTCATCAAGTTGCACGTCGCGGCGTGCTGACAAAACATCTGTCACCATCGCTTCCAACGTCGCTGGATCAAGATTGGCATCCCCTTGTTGGCAGTTTAGGGGATTGGTGAGGGGGATTAACCGTAGAATACGTTGATCTTGCACTAAGTCAAAATAGGTGCTGTTAGCGGCAGTTTGCAGCTGGAGATAATCAAAACTGCCCAGATTCAGATAAATGGTTTGATTCGCGATTAATGTTGCTTGCGAGGGGTCATCAAATACCTCAACAATATATCCTTCTCCCTCGCCGCTGGCTTGCCCGTCTAAATAATGCGCATAGCGGACATGACCTAAATCGCTTAATAAACGGTAAATATCTTCCTTATTGACAACAATGCCGTTATCAATGATGCAAGGGGCAAGGTTTTCGGGAAAACGTGTATTATCACTCATAGTGTTGTATTCTTGATTAACTGGAAAATTAAGGCAACTATTGGGTGGGGAAGCGAAAAGGCATTGAAATTTGGGCACTAAAAACAGGAAAACGGAAGGCGCCTGCTAGAACTGTTGGTCAATACGATCTTCGCTTTGCTAAAGTTTGGATCAATTTCAATACCGGTTAGCTACGACACAATGTTAGCCCAACTTTTAATATCTGTTCACCTTCGCGATGAAAAAATTTATGAGTTTTTGGGATGAGATCCGACAATGTTGGTGGGGAAGTGTCACTTTCTATACAATTGTACCGTTGCCGCAGTCTTGGCAATTGAAGTTCGATCGCGTGGCGCGTTTTGCCCCATTTGTCGGCATTTTGATTGGCATTCTCTTGGCATTGAGCGATTTGGGATTAAATCTCTGTGGGATACCCAATTTAACTCGCTCTGCTTTAGTGATTGCTTTCGGAGTTGCGGTAACAGGCGGCTTGCATTTAGATGGGGTGATTGATACCGCAGATGGGTTGGCCGTTTTGGATTCCGAGCGACGCGTTACGGTGATGAAAGAAAGCACAACCGGGGCATTTGGTGTAATGGCAGCGGTGGTTTTGTTTGTTCTGAAGGTGGGTGCTTTAAGTGATATTAATAACTTTCGGTGGTTCGTTTTAATTTTAAGCGCCGGCTGGGGACGTTGGGCACAAGTGAGCGCGATCGCGCTTTATCCGTATCTTAAACCGGAAGGCAAAGGCAGTTTCCATAAAGAGGCGTTTCAATGGCCGCAAGACTGGTTGCTGGGATGGATTGTTTTAGCATTAATTTCAATAGCAGGTTCCATGTTCCTAAATTTGGGATGGTATTCCCTCATTCCTTTAGTGGGGGGAACGACAATTCCATTGCTTGTGAGTTGGTGGTTTAATCGCCAATTGGGAGGACACACCGGCGACACTTACGGGGCGGTTGTCGAGTGGAGTGAAGCGATTTATCTCTGTGCTTTAACAACGCTTGCTGTGACAACTTGATGAAAAAATCGCTATCGATCGCGCTCTGGTATGCTAGGATACGCAAATAAGCTGGGGGTGCCTGGGCTGGATACAGGCTGAGATTACACCCCGAGAACCTGAGATCGGCTAGCACCGACGTAGGGAAGCTGTTATTTAAGGAAAAAAACGATATGCGAAGTGAATGGATCGCCCAACGGCAGGGGCATAGTAATGTCAGCCAAATGCATTACGCCCGCCAGGGGAAAGTTACTGAAGAAATGCAGTTCATCGCGCAACGGGAAAATCTCTCCCCAGAGTTGATTCGCGATGAAGTAGCCCGGGGACGGATGATTATTCCGGCTAATACCAATCATCCCAACCTAGAACCCATGGCCATTGGCATTGCCTCTAAGTGTAAAGTAAATGCCAATATTGGCGCTTCTCCCAACTCTTCCAACATTGATGAAGAAGTGGAGAAACTGAACTTGGCCGTCAAATATGGCGCCGATACTGTCATGGATTTATCCACCGGCGGCGGCAACTTAGACCAAATCCGCAGCGCGATCATTGACGCCTCTCCTGTTCCCATTGGAACTGTTCCCGTGTATCAGGCCTTAGAAAGCGTTCATGGCAATGTGGAAAATCTCACCCCCGAGGATTTCCTCAATGTCATTGAAAAACATGCCCAGCAAGGCGTGGATTACATGACTATTCATGCGGGATTGCTGATTGAGTATCTTCCGTTAGTGAAAAATCGCATTACCGGCATTGTTTCCCGCGGCGGCGGCACCATTGCCAAGTGGATGCTGCACCATCACAAGCAAAATCCCCTTTATACCCATTTTGATGACATCATTGAAATTTTCAAGAAATATGATGTTTCCTTTAGTTTAGGGGATTCGCTGCGTCCCGGCTGTACCCATGATGCTTCCGATGAAGCGCAACTGTCCGAGTTGAAAACCCTTGGAGAATTAACGCGCCGGGCTTGGGAACATGATGTCCAAGTCATGGTGGAAGGACCGGGCCACGTTCCCATGGACCAAATTGAGTTTAACGTGAAAAAACAAATGGAAGAGTGCAGTGAAGCGCCCTTCTATGTGTTGGGTCCTTTAGTGACCGACATTGCCCCAGGATATGACCATATTACTTCTGCCATTGGTGCTGCCATGGCCGGTTGGCATGGCACGGCAATGTTGTGCTATGTAACGCCGAAAGAGCACTTAGGGTTGCCCAACGCAGAAGATGTGCGGGAAGGGTTGATGGCATATAAAATTGCCGCTCACGCCGCAGATATTGCCCGTCATCGTAAAGGGGCGCGCGATCGCGATGATGAACTCTCCCAAGCCCGGTATAACTTCGACTGGAATCGTCAGTTTGAACTATCGTTAGATCCCGAACGCGCCCGAGAATATCACGACGAAACCTTGCCCGCAGACATCTACAAGAGTGCCGAATTCTGTTCTATGTGCGGACCGAAATTCTGTCCCATGCAGGTGGATGTTGATGCCGAAGCCTTGAGTGAATTAGAAAAATTCTTGGCAAAAGAGCAACAACAAGAAACGGTTAGCCAAAGCTAAACCAACGTTTTCATCTATCATAATTAGGCAGGGGGATTCCCCTGCTTTTTCTTTGACAATGGGAATTGATGACACAACTAAGGCAACAACAAGGACAAACCATTAATCTTCGCGGGATTGACCATTATTATGAATGGATATGCGACTCCAGCAACGGAACAAATAAGCCCGTCTTAGTGTTTGTGCACGGCTGGGGCGGATCTGGCCGTTATTGGAAAACTACAGCAACAGCCCTCAGCGATCAATTCGATTGTTTAATATATGACTTAAGAGGGTTCGGGCGTTCTTCCCTACCGGAGAATCATGCTTTAAGCTACGACATGGAAGAATACGCCGAAGACTTGGCAGTACTTTTAGACAAATTGCAGTTAGAACAAGTTTATCTCAATGCTCATTCCATGGGGGCGTCTTTAGCAACATTATTTATTAGCCGTTATCCGCAAAAAGTCAAACAAGCGATTTTAACCTGCAGCGGTATTTTTGAGTATAATCCGATTACTTTTAAACTGTTCCATTTTGCCGGAACTTATGTGGTGAAATTGCGCTTCAACTGGTTTTCCGAGATTCCTGCAATGGATCGCTTATTTATGGCGAGATTTCTCAATCGCCCGATTCCAAAAGAAGAAAGAAAAGCCTTTTTAGAAGATTATCTGTTAGCGGATGAAGACGCAGCAAAGGGAACCATTTATACTGCTGTCAGTAAACATGCTTCCACAGTGATGCCAGAAGCTTTTGCCAATGTTTCGGTTCCGACTCTATTAGTGGCAGGAGAAAAAGATATTATTATTCCAACTCGGTTAGCAAAGAAAGCAGCAAACCTAAATGCCAATTATATTGAATACTTTGAGTTGCCCGATACAGCTCATTTTCCTATGTTAGAAGATGCACCCAATTACTTAGAAAAAGTGCGAACCTTTTTGCAAGCGGATTCTCAATCATAGAAAGGGGGTTCTTCTAAAACATTGATTTCAAAACAGTGTTTGCCTGCGGGATGTTCCCAGAAATCTTGTCTTGGGCGAGACTTATTTTGAAGTTTGTTTTGGTCGCTATCGGTTGCGAAATTGGCGCAAAGTTTATAGTGCGTTTGATCAATTTTTTGATATCGATAAGGTTTTCCAGATATGGGATCAGTTAAACGGCGCATACGCGATGGCAGTGAATCAGGGAGATCCACAGATTCATTATCTTGTTCCGCTTGTCGATGAAGAAATTGGGCAATTTGACGAAGATCTTGAATGCGTTGCTGATCAAGTCGAATCTGGCGTTGCTGTTGAGGCGATCCTAATAGCCAAAAGCCCGTTCCAATCCCAATGATTACAGCTATAGTTGACAAGATGCCAAATACTCGGTTATTCGATAGATTCGCCATTATTCCGGTCGCCTCTGAATCCAGGATAAATAGTACCAAAAAACGCCCCCAGTCAAAATTAAAACAATCAGAACTTTTCCAGTGAAGCGGAGGGTGAGTTCTCCTTCCAGGAGAGAGGTCAAGAAAATAATCAGATCCACGATCGCGATCAGCGCTGCCACCAATAATGCGAAATACGTTAACCAAATCCTAACCCTGGATTGATATTTATCCGGATAACGCCTCAAATCCTTCGTAATAATGCGCATTAAGACTAAATAAATCGGAAAGACAATGATCAGGCGAGCCATAATAAAGGCTAAAGGATATCTTGAAGCGCCATCATTGCTTAAGGGATCCGGGATCAGTTCATTAATGGCAATAAAGCCAATTTCCCCTAACGCTTGTATCCAAATGCTTAGGGTAGCAAAGGAAAGCAAATAGAGAAAGGCATCTCTCGCTGCCTCTGTTGAGTGTACAGAAGGCGCTGGTATAGAAAGCCCGGTTAGCCGTTCATAAACCTCAGTGTATGCGGTTTCAATTTGTTGCTTTGACCAACCCCGGCTGCGCAACAATTGGAAAATAATTTCCTCCGATGCCCCTTGACTGCGGGCTTGTTCAATAAACTCAATGAGGTTCGCCATTGATTCGGAAGATAGAGAAGATTGGGAATTTCTAGCCATATTTTTTGTTTACTTTAGCGCGATCGCGCATTTCAAAACTATCTTTGCTACATTGCTTTTTTCCTTTTTACTGTATTGATATCGAGCTTTAACCAAATCGATCAATCCCTCACACCTTAGATAGAATGGGAAAGAAAAACGCTCTCTCTGAGTCAACCCAGAAATGCCTATCCCTCCTGAAGTCGAAACCTCAACCAAAACCGACGATCGCGCCAATGACGACTATCTCAACGAAATTCCCGATGAAACCGAGATGTCGATTTTCGACCATCTCGAAGAACTCCGTTGGCGCATCTTTTATTCCCTGATTGCGGTCGGTGTGGGAATCATCGGCTGTTTTATCTTTGTGGAACCGATTGTCGAAGTTCTCAAAGTTCCTGCACAAGGGGTAAAATTCCTGCAACTTTCCCCCGGGGAATACTTCTTTGTCTCGATTAAAGTCGCCGGATATAGCGGATTACTGGTGGGAAGTCCCTTTATTGTTTATCAGATTCTGTTATTCATTCTGCCTGGATTAACCCGGCGAGAACGTCGTCTCCTAGTTCCCGTGATGGTAGGATCGACAATTCTGTTTGGGGTGGGATTAGTATTTGCCTATTTTGCGCTAGTACCGGCAGCGTTGGATTTCTTTATCAATTATGGGAAGGATACTGTGGAACAAATGTGGTCCATTGACAAGTATTTCCGCTTTGTTCTGCTGTTGCTGTTCAGTACCGCCTTGGCATTTCAAATTCCCATTATTCAGGTATTGTTAGGACTGCTAGGCATTGCTTCTTCTGGAACGATGCTTTCGGGATGGCGTTACGTAATTTTCGGTGCCGTTGTGCTAGGCGCTGTTTTAACCCCTTCCACCGATCCCTTAACGCAGTCTCTCCTCGCTAGCGCTGTGTTAAGTTTATATTTTGGTGGCATTGGTGTCGTAAAACTACTTGGAAGATGACAGAAAGCGCAAACTACGCGATTGATTTTGGAACCAGCAATACGGCAATTGCTCGTTGGAATCCCGCCACTGAAAAAGCAGAGGTGGTTTCCCTATCAGACATTTCACAACAGTTGCCCAATAACCCGCCATTAGTTCCCAGTTTGCTGTATGTGGAAGATGCAAGCCAGGATAAAGTCTTAGTGGGACAAGCGGTGCGCGATCGCGCCCTGGATGTCAAATCCGATCCCCGGTTCTTTCGCAGTTTTAAGCGAGGCATTGCGGCACCAGTGCAAGGCTTTCTGCCAACCTTGGACGGGAAAACGGTTAATTTTGAACAAGCCGGAGAATGGTTTCTGCAAACGTTAACCCACCAGTTGCAGCAGGAAGAACAAACCGAGATTAATTCGCTGATTTTAACAGTTCCTGTGGATAGTTTTGAAGCTTATCGGAACTGGTTAACTCATGTTTGCGAGGGGCTAAACGCCCAACAAATTCGCCTGTTGGATGAACCCACAGCGGCGGCGTTAGGGTATGGAACTGCCCAACAAGATATTTTGTTAGTGATCGATTTTGGCGGCGGCACTGTCGATTTTTCCCTGGTTAAACTGAACCTCGGTGAAGAAAGCAAACAACCCCTCGGCTTTATTTTGAAATGGGGAGACAAGTTATTAGGGGAAAATTCGGCGCAAAAAGTCAAAACAGCGCGAGTGTACGGAAAAGCCGGGGCAAATTTAGGCGGTGGCGATATTGATGATTGGCTGGCTGACTATTTTATGAAAACCCAAGGCATTGAGAAATCGGCGTTAACCACACGTCTGGCAGAACGGTTAAAAGTACAGCTATCCTCCCAAGAAGAAGCGGAAGAAGTATATTTCGATGAAACAACGTTGAACACGCTAGAGTTGAAGCTAGGGCGCGATCGCTTTGAGGAAATTCTCCAAGAACATGATTTCTTTGATCAACTGGATGAACTAATGACCCAAGTGTTGCGGCAAGGACGGCGCAACGGCATTGAAGCTGAGGATATTCAGTCGGTATTGTTAGTGGGGGGCACGGTACAAATCCCGGCAGTGCAACAATGGTTAAACCGGTATTTTAATGAGAAAAAAATTCAATGCGATCAACCCTTTAGCGCGATCGCGTCCGGTGCCCTGGAATTAGCCCAAGGGTTTCAACTGCAAGATTTTCTCTATCATAGCTACGGGATTCGCTATTGGAATTATCGAGAAAATAAACACAGTTGGCATCCCATTATTAAAGCGGGACAACCCTATCCCATGACGACTCCGGTGGAAATTACCCTCGGGGCATCAGTCCAAAATCAGCCCAGCATTGAACTGATTATTGGGGAATTAGGGTCGGAAAATAGCGGACGCACGGAAGTGTATTTTGATGGCAATCGGTTAGTAACCCGAACCTTGGATGACCCGAAAACAACTGTCATTCCTTTAAATGAAGAGGCTAAAACCATTGCTAATTTGAAGCCTGCCGGCAATCCGGGGCGCGATCGCGTGAAGATTCAATTTTGGGTTGATAGTCAACGCTCGCTGCGCATCACTGTCGATGATTTGTTGACCCAACAACGCTTGCTGCAAGAACAAGCGGTGGCTGAACTCAGCTAATTCGGGATGCTAATTTTTTGTAGGATTTCCTTGACAGAAAAAACTGCAACTGAGGGATGGGAAAATTTGGGATCCCGAGCGACGATCGCGTCTAACCCTTGAGATAAAACACAGGCAATTTGAATAGCATCTTCGAAATCAGAATTCGGAGAAGCCAAGGCTAATTCAAACGAGGCCAGTTGCAATACTGCGTGATCCAATAAACAAATCTCTAAGGTGGCCAAAATAATGGCAGTTGCTTGTTTTGCCCGTTCAAAATCTTGGGTGTGCAACTTGGCAATTTCAAAGAGATTGGCAACTGTAAGGGGAGTTACTTGACGACTCCAACGGAAGCCAGCACGTTGGATTCTTGGGCTGAGTCCAGCCTCCACTGACAAATCAGTATTGGTCTTACAGTCTCATGTCCTACCCGACTACACCTTTACGGCAAGCACTCTGATGGGTAGCTCCCCAAGCGTTGATTTCCGTGCCCCCCACGGTATTCAATTTCTATTGATCTCCCAGCCTTGATATTTAGTTCAGTGGACTTTTGGGGCAATTCGATTTTGATACGAATTGGTGGCACTAGCCTTTATACAGCCGGAGCTTTAGTGAGGATAGCTTCGCGTACCACGGCTACTGCGATTATGTCTCCTTAAACTTATTTTTATTATACCAAAATTCTGTGAATTTGTTAACTTCGAGATGTCGAATCTCTCAGTTAACGCGCCTTATATCCAACGTCTAAAGACGCTTGGTTTTACGGCGCCCATCTATAAATAATAATCCGTTTATTGCTTGTGGCGTCAAACAATAATTTGCTTTCCTGGAAAAACGGGTCTCGTTCTAGTAAAAAATCCAAAACAATATTGGTGTCCACTAAAAGTTTCACTTTAAAAATTTTTCTAGTTGCCGTTATTGTAACATCGCTCGAACTGTTTGATCTGTCGGAGTTGGTTGAGCGGTATTTAATAACCCGCGCATCTTCCGCATTAAACTGGCTCGTTCGCTATATAAATACTCCAACAGGGTGTCAATTGTGATCTTATTTACAGAAAGTTATGTAATGTTAACTAGTTGTGTTTGCGAGTTAAGATCACTTTTAAATGATTCCAGTATAAAGTTAACAAGAGTAAACCGATTACTTAGGGAAAGGTTAGAAATGTTTTCTTTTAACTGTTCGAGAGCCATGGATCAATTTTTGCAATTTGAGTAGTGATGATAATTATAATATAAACACGTAATGTAGTGACGGAAAAAAATAAATTCCATTAATCTAATCGAGAAAATGGATTAGTAATTTTTTGATTCTTTTGAACGTTAAATCTCCGGTTTTTGCGTGTTATTATTTAAATCACGAGAGTGCTCTAATCTTTTGCGCGATCGCGCTACAATCCAAGGTTGAATGGATGATTGATCAAAACTGCGCAGAAATTCGGGTTTAGGCTTGCCAGTAAAATCGGTATCCTTGAAAGGACAAATTGTTATTGATGCAAGCAATTAAGCTGCAACAATATTCAATCCTGGGAGTGAGGAGTAAGTCATGGTATTAAGTCGGGAACAGCTATCCCACATCAAAACAGTATTCAAACATTCTGAATTTTTCCCCAACTATCCCCAAGACGACACCACCCAACGGGCTTGGATAGAAATCGACGAAACCGCCTTACATCACAATGTTCAACAAATTAAAAACTTATTATCCCCTCGAACCAGCCTCATGGCAGTGGTAAAAGCAGATGGTTACGGCCATGGCGCAGTAAAAGTTGCCAACACCGTTATGGCAGCAGGGGGAGACGCATTAGCCGTTGCTACCTTGCAAGAAGGCATTGAATTGCGCTTGGCAGAAATTGAGGCGCCGATTTTAATTTTAGGGGTGATCAATACCCTGGAAGAGGTGGAAGCCCTTGTTCATTGGCAATTAGAACCCACTTTATGCAGTTTGCCGCAAGTTCAGCTATTCGGAGAAACCTTGCAGGAATTGGGAACAATGTTGCCGGTGCACTTAAAGTTGGACACAGGGATGTCTCGTTTAGGAATGCGATGGGAAGAGGCAATCTCCTTTGTGCAGTATGTTCAACAGTTTCCGGAATTGGAAATTAAGAGTGTTTATTCTCATTTAGCCACAGCTGATGAACAAGATGACCGTTTTATGCGCTTGCAACAGCAACGATTTGAAAGCGCGATCGCGCAGTTGGATTCGATTAATTTTACCGCGCCTTGTCTGCATTTGGCCAATTCTGCAGCGACCCTGCGCGACAGCAGTTTTCACTATGATTTAGTCCGAGTGGGTTTAGCCCTCTATGGGTTGTCTCCTTCTCCCCATTTAAGCGCGATCGCGGACTTGAAACCCGTTTTGCAAGTCAAAGCCCGCATTACCCAAATCAAAGATATTCCTGCGGGGGCAGGGGTTAGCTACGGACATCAATTTGTTGCCAAGGAACCTCGCCGCATTGCTGTGGTTGGCATTGGCTATGCCGATGGCGTTCCTCGCAATCTTTCCAATGAGTTGCAAGTTCTCCTCAAGGGAAAGCGCGTGCCCCAAATCGGGGCAATTACCATGGATCAGCTAATGTTAGATATTACCCATTGCGAACATGCCCAACTGGGAGATATCGTGACTCTAATTGGACAAGCGGAACAAGAAGCAATTACTGCCGATGACTGGGCCCAACAGTTGGGAACGATTTCTTGGGAAATCTTATGCGGATTTAAACATCGTCTTCCCCGTTTATCGGTAAAAAATGCCGAGTAACGTCAACCCTTGCTTTGTTCAATCATACGGCCATATAAATCGCTGAGTTGCGAAGCCACTCCTTCCCAGCTAAATTCATTTTCCATCCGTTTTCTAGCATTTTCTCCAAGTTGATTGCGCCATTGGGAATCGCTTAAAATTCGATCAATGGCTTCGGCAAAAGCCTGTTCATCTTTGGGAGGAACTAATAATCCGGTTTCTTCCGAGACAACCGTAAAATTGAGTCCGCCGACGGCACTGCCCACCACTGGTGTCCCGCTTGCCATGGCTTCAATGGGAACCAACCCAAACGGTTCATAGTGACTGGGAACAACGCATACATCTGCTGCTGCAAAATAGACGGGCAGATTTTCATCGGAAATCCGTCCGGGAAATTCAGTAATGTCACTTAGTCCCAATTCTTGAACAATTTGGCTGATCCGTTCTTTCTCATCTCCATCGCTTTGACCGGGGGTGTATGCGCCGGCAATAATCAGCCGCATGGGAACTTTTCCCCGAAGTTTCGACTGGTGTACCGCTCGCACTAAGGTTTCAATGCCTTTGCGCGGATCAAAACGTCCCACGTAATAGATGATTTTCTCTTCTGGGGAAAATCCTAATTTTTCTCGGGCTTGTTGATAGGAAACGGAACCGAAATGGTTGATATCGGTACCGCAGGGAATAATTTCAATGTTGCCGCGACTCGATACCAAAGAGCGCAGATATTCTTTTTCTTGAGGGCTAGTGGCCACAATGCAGTCTGCTGTTTCTAAACAGGCTTTCTCAATTTCTAACCTGCGAGTTGCTGTTTGCGGGGGTTCTTTCACCGACTGGTATTTCACAGCCCCCAGAGAATGATAGGTGTGAACCATGGGGAAAGATAATCTTCTTCGCAATTGCAACCCCACCCAAGCGGAAAGCCAGTAATTGGTATGAATAAGGGCATATTTTCTTTCTTGTTGTTGCCCCCATTTCATCACTTCTTCCACAAAGCTATCGCAGTGTTCAAAAATTTCTTGTCGGGGAATGAATGTTTCGGGCCCTGCCGTTAGACGAATGGTGCGACAATGGGGTTGATGTGCCACTAAGCGAGGTTGATTGGCATCGGCTTGACGAGTAAACATATCAACTTCCCATCCCAGTTGGGCAAGGGCTTCTCCCACTTGGCGCACATAAACATTTTGTCCGCCGGCTTCTTCCCCGCCGATATCGACTGCCGGATCGCCATGTACAGAAATTAAAGCAATTTGTTTGCGGTTATGACTGTTCATCGTCTCTTTTCCCTAATCTCTGACCAACGGTCATCCGCAGGCTCCCGAGGATGACCTTTTCTAAAAGATGAATGGTTGGTATTTTAATCTTGATTAACTGCACCAGAAAATTTGCAATGGACTTATTTCTTGAAATCCCATCTATAATCCTTGATAATATCGCGGTTAATAATACTAATGATCTTGATTTCTGTGATCACCTTTGGGAAAGATTTTTTAACAAAAACTATGAATTTTGTGCAAATTTAGCAAGACGTTCTAAACCATTTTTGATCGTTGTCATATCAGTGGCATAAGACAACCGGATACAATTATCGTTTCCGAATGCAATCCCGGGGACAGTTGCCACTTGTTTTTCTTCTAGCAGTTGATTGGCAAATTCAAGAGAAGTTTTTCCAGTTTCACTAATATCAACAAATAAATAAAAGGCGCCATAAGGGGTAGGGCAACTTAATTGGGGCACACTGGAAAGAACATCCAACATAACCTGACGCCGCTGGGTAAATGCTGCTAGCATTTCGTCAATGGCCTTTTCAGAAAGGGGATTTTCTAAGGCCGCGATCGCGCCGTATTGGGCGAAGGTACAGACATTGGAGGTACTATGGCTCTGAATCGTGGTCATGGCTTTGACAATCTCTTCGTTTCCCGCTAAATAGCCCACTCGCCAACCCGTCATGGCAAAGGTTTTCGCCAAACCATTACTCACCAATGTCCGTTCAAAAATCTCTGAGTTTAAGCTGCCGATGCTAATATGTTCGGCTTGATCATAGAGAATTTTCTCATAGATTTCATCGGCAACGACAAATAAATCATTATTGACAATTACCTCAGCTAAAGCCGTCAGTTCTTCCCGCGAGTAAACTGCCCCTGTGGGATTGGTGGGAGAATTGAGGATAAAGAGTTTGCTGTTCGGGGTAATGTAGTGTTGCAGTTGCGAGGCAGTAATTTTATATTGTTGCGCAGCAGCAGTGGGAACAATCACGGGAATCCCCCCAGCCAGTTTCACCATTTCCGGGTAGCTTAACCAGTAGGGAGAGGGAATAATGACCTCATCTCCTGGATTAATCATGGCCTGCATGAGGGTGAAAAGGGAATATTTGCCGCCGTTGGTGATAATGACTTGATTTGCAGAGTACGGTAAATTATTTTCAGTGTGAAGCTTCTGCGCGATCGCGTTGCGTAATTTCGGTTCTCCGGCAGCCGGGCCATACCGAGTTTGTCCGTCATCTAAGGCTTGTTTGGCTGCTTCGACTACATGACGAGGCGTATCAAAATCGGGTTCTCCCGCACTAAAACTGCACACATCTAAGCCATCTGCTTTCATCGCTTTGGCTTTTGCGGAAATTTCCAAGGTTAAGGAGGGGGTAACTTCACCAACACGATTGGCGATAGGAATTTGACGCGATCCGCCCACACAATCCTCCCATTTTCATTTAAATGACTGCTTTTCTAGTCTCTCAGAGAATGCGGATCAATGGCAGGGGTTTGGTATTTTTTGTTACAGTTTTTTGACATTTGTCATTAGTTATGTTCTTTTTTAGATTCAACCGCCGCTGACAGGCGGAATCAACACCACTTCATCCCCATCTTTTAAGATTGTCTTTGGGGAAACAAAGTCCAAATTTACCCCAAAATTCGTAACCTCTCGCCACTGTTCCAGTTGGGGATGTTCTTTTAAAATTTCATCCAAGACTGCTTTTACGGGGGTTTGAGGAGGAAACTGTTGCTCAATTTCGGCCACCCCATATGCTTCTTGATACGCCGCAAATAGTTTAACGGTTACTGTAATTTGATTGGACATCATTCCAATATGCTAGGGAGACAATTTTGCTTTCTTAGCCCGTGTTTCTAGATACCACTGTGCCAGTTGCGGTGTCCACGCTTGAAAACGCTCAAATAGGAGTTCACTGAATTTTTGCGCCTCTAATTGAGCATCTTTTTTCCAGCGTAGATCAAGCAGGTGCATCAGCGATCGCGCATTGCAACTCATGACAAAATGCTGTCGGGTATCGAAGGGAATAATCCCTCTGGCGTGTTCTTCGGCTAAGCCTTCCGCAATCCGTTGTTGATAGCGTTGACTCGCTTGAATACACCATTCTAAATCTTCAGACCGTTGCCCTTGGGTATAGGAATACCGCTTTCCTTGACGGTTGGTATAGTCTCCCACGGGGCGGATATAAAACACGTCTTCCACATCTCGTTTCCCTTCAGCAACATCGAGAATGCGCTTTCCGGTGTAACGAAAAGATTGAACATCAAAAGAAATTCCGACTCTGTGAGTCCGAACTTGTTGCATCATAGAGTGGGGAAAAAAGCCCACATTCAAAGTGATTTGCGGATGTTCCAATGGGCCGTAATGGCCGCGTTCTCCGGCTAATAAATATTTGATAACATTGTCGCCCGCTTGGGTTTCATCGGGGGCGCGATCGCGCTGATCCCAAACAAATTCTTCGGAATAATCTTGGTGCATTGCCAACCACATGACTTGTTGGGGATTGGGAGTTGCTTTAATAACTTCGATTCTAAATTTATCCATTTATCTTTTGATTATTTTTAATAATTAACGATTAAATACGAGCTAAAGTAACGCGATCGGGTTGTTCTTGATACTTGCCTTTTCTTTGTTCGTAACTCACTGAGCAAGGATCGCCTTCTAAAAAGACTAATTGGACAATGCCTTCATTGGCATAAATTTTACAATCAGCGCTGGAAGAATTGGATATTTCTAATGTTAAATGACCGCGCCAACCTGCTTCAGCAGGGGTAATATTGGCGATTAATCCACAACGGGCATACGTCGATTTGCCAATACAAATAACCGTTACATTATCGGGGATTTCTAAGCGCTCTAATGCTACACCTAAGCCATAAGAATGGGCCGGAAGAATGAAATAGCTACCCGTTTCATCAGTGCAGAGTTCCGTGGGTTCTAAATTGTCAGGATTAAAGTTTTTCGGGTCAACAATCGTCCCAGGAATATGACGGAAAATTCGGAATTCATTGGGCGATAATCGAATATCGTAACCGAAGCTGCTTAGGCCATAGGAAATGACAGGAACATCATTGTCAAGTTTCCGAATTTGTTGGGATTCAAACGGCGAGATCATGCCCTGGCTGGCTTTTTCTTTAATCCATTCATCATTCTTTAACATTTGGCCTTACCTCTAAATTCCCCGAATTAACAGTAATATTATCGAAAATGAGCAGTTGAAATCCTAGCAGATTAAGCGATAATAGAAAAGAGAACACATAAGGAAGAGTCTTGGATTTACCGTCGTTTCTCTGGTTGTGGAAAATTGCAGCCTGGTCCATGGGCTTGTCAGTGACCGTTTATGGCATTCTGGCAGGCACTGGCATCGGATTGTACTATTTCCGCGCCCAAAAATCACCGCGCCCTAAGTGGTTACGTCCTCTCCATTACACCTTCGGCATCATTTTAGTCAGTTTAGTGCTTCTTTTGCTAAGTATTGGCATTGTCGGCACTCTCGGACATTTTGGCAGCTTAGGCCATTCCCCCCATTTAATTGCCGGCTTGCTGGTGGTGGGGTTAGTGTTGCTGTCAGCGGGAAGTGCCACGCAAATCAGTCCAAAACGGCCTTGGGCGAGATCGCTTCATGTTACTGCCAATGCCATTTTATTTTTCGCATTGGCTTATGTCTCTTGGACAGGATGGACGGTTGTCCAAAAGTATTTAGATTAGAAAACAGGAAGGATTGAAATAGCAAAAATGAGCAGTACAGTCATTATTGGCGGCGGTTTAATGGGAAGCGCGATCGCGCTATCGTTACAGGAACGGGGGGAACAAGTAACGGTAATTAGTCGTCAGCAAGCCGAAGCAGCGGGATTCGCTGCCGGCGGCATGATTGCCCCCCAAGCCGAAGCCATTCCTCCAAGTCCTTTACTGGATTTAGCCCTGCGATCGCGTCAATTCTATCCCGACTGGATTCAGCAATTGGAAGCGATGACGGGATGGGATACAGGCTACTTTCCCTGCGGGATTTTAGCCCCAGTATATGATGCCGGCAAGGAACCGGACTCGCCGCCTGTGGAACCGGCTACTTGGGTGGAAAAAAGTGGCTTGGAATTTTATCAATCGGGACTGGGTCAAGATGTGGTCGGGGCCTGGTGGTATCCTGAAGATAGCCAAGTAGACAGTTGCGCCTTAATGAAAACCCTCGCTGCCGCAGCGAAACAAAGCGGGGCAACGTTTCGAGAGGGCGTGACAGTCAAAAGCATGCAACGGCAAAACGGTCGCGTGACCAAGGTAAGAACCACTCAGGGAGAATTCCAAGCCGATCATTACGTCTTGGCTGCCGGATCTTGGGTCAAAGAATTATTGCCGCTGCCGGTGCGTCCCCTAAAAGGGCAAATGATGTCGCTGCGGATGCCAACGTCGCCTTATCCGATCCAACAGGTTTTATTTGGTCCCAATGCGTATTTAATTCCCCGAGAAAATGGTAGGCTCATTGTTGGCGCCACTGTGGAAGATGTGGGATGGACCGGCAATAATACCCTCGCTGGGATTAAAGCCCTCAGCGATCGCGCCCTTCGCTTATATCCCGGTTTAGCGGATTGTTCCCTAGAAAACACCTGGTGGGGCTATCGTCCCACAACCCCGGATCATTTGCCAATTTTAGGCCAATCGGACTATGACAACCTGTTTTTCGCCACAGGGCACCATCGCCACGGGATTTTACTGGCGCCCATTACTGCTGAACTAATTGCTGATTTAATAACCCATGGCAAAGCGGATCCCTTGCTGGATCATTTCCGTCCCCAACGTTTCCACAGCAAAAATACCCGTCAATGGTTCACCAATCATCGTCACACTGCTTCAACAACAATGAACGGCAATCAAAACAAACAGTCTCAAATTAGCCATCTTTCCTTTCCCCAACCAAGCCAACCCGAAGCCTCGCAACCGGAAGACGATAACCCCTTAGTCATTGCCGGACGTCAGTTTCAATCCCGTTTATTGACCGGTACAGGGAAATATTCCAGTCCTGAGATAATGCGAGACAGCATTGCTGCCAGCGGCAGTCAAATGGTAACGGTTGCCGTGCGTCGGGTGCAAAATAAAACCCCTGGCCATGAAGGGTTGGGAGAAGCCTTGGATTGGAATAAACTCTGGATGTTGCCCAACACCGCAGGCTGTCAAACGGCAGAAGAAGCGGTTCGCGTTGCCAAACTGGGACGGGAAATGGCGAAGCTGTTGGGACAGGAAGACAATAATTTTGTTAAATTGGAGGTTATTCCCGAACCCAAGCATTTATTGCCGGATCCCATTGGGACGTTGGAAGCGGCAGAACAGTTAATTAAAGAAGGGTTTGCCGTATTGCCTTATATTAACGCCGATCCGGTTTTAGCCAAACGTTTGGAAGAAGTAGGCTGTTCGACTGTCATGCCGTTAGGGGCGCCCATTGGTTCCGGGCAAGGCATTAAAACGGAAGCGAATGTTGGGATTATTATTGAAGAAGCCAAGGTTCCTGTTGTGGTCGATGCCGGCATTGGCAGTCCCAGCGAAGCCGCCTACGCCATGGAGTTAGGGG
Organism: Cyanobacteria bacterium SW_9_44_58; assembly: GCA_003021905.1. Taxonomy (GTDB): domain Bacteria; phylum Cyanobacteriota; class Cyanobacteriia; order Cyanobacteriales; family Rubidibacteraceae; genus Halothece. The sequence goes on from PXPI01000135.1 coordinate 23,134, forward strand.
CGGATGCGGTGTTAATCAATAGCGCGATCGCGCTGGCCAAAAATCCGGTTGCCATGGCACGGGCAATGGGATTGGCAACCGAATCGGGAAGACTGGCTTATCTGGCAGGACGGATTCCCATTAAACGCTATGCTAGTGCCAGTTCTCCCACAACCGGATTAGTGGGATCAACCACGGAAGCAACAACCAATAACCAGTCGTAACCATGGGCATTATTACTTGGGCAATTCTAGGCCTCATTGCAGGCGCGATCGCAAAAGCCATTTATCCGGGACAACAAAATACCGGTCTGTTGGGCACAATGGCGTTAGGGATTGTCGGTTCTTTCGTCGGCGGTTGGATTGGCGAACAACTGAGAGAACCATTGAATGATATCTTAGATATTCCCGCCCCAGAAGCGGGAAGTTTCAGTCTATCAGGCATTATTATGGCCGTTTTGGGCGCGATCGCGATTATTTTTCTTTGGGGATTATTAACCAAACCAAGCCGTTAATCACAACTGTGAGGGATTATAGGGACTTAAATTCTTCAACCTGGGCAAAATGAGGCGATTTTTGTTTCAATGCCGCTGTCCAGTCGCGCTGGATAGCCATCCTAAACGACCAGCTAAAGCCGATCCCAAAATAATTAATCCCCCTATCAGGAAAATGCCATCTCCAAAATCAAATTTGGGCGGATTTTTTCTTTGCCGTTGTTTTGAAGCTGAAAATCCCCGCATTTGCAGAACTGCCATCATCGTCATTGCCCGTCGGACAATTGTAATAATGGTGGGAATCATTAACCTGGCTAAACTCTTCATTAAACGACAGGGATTTTTGGTCTCTAAATCCAACCCTTTGACTTTCATCGCATCAGCAATATGAAAAATATCATTAATACTAAGATAAATCAGTAAAAAAGTGTATCCGACAGTAAAGCAAATTACTTCGGGAAACCCTAATCCCCGCAAACCATCAGAGACTGTTCCTAAAATAAACATTAAGCTTAGCTCAAGAGCAAGCTAACCGTTTCAGCATGAGACGAGTCATAGCAAGGTGAATCAGAGCTTCACT
>PXPI01000136.1 GCA_003021905.1 Cyanobacteria bacterium SW_9_44_58
GATAGAAGTCCCAAACTTGGTCGTAAGGTCAAGTTTGGGCATTCTCCTGAGAGTACCGAAGCCCCGACTACAGCGTTAGCTTAGTCGCGGGTAGTTCACTCTGGCCTGCTGTAAGCTTGAATCAATGCTTTCCTCACTGATCGTCATTTGTGGCGCCACAGCCACGGGAAAATCAGGTTTAGCCCTGAAATTAGCCCAATATCTAAATACGGTTATTCTCAATGCTGATTCCCGACAAGTTTATCGAGAATTTGATATTGGAACAGCCAAACCTACTCCCCAACAACAAGCATTAATCCCTCATTATCTGATTGATATTTGCGACCCCAGGGAAAACTTTACTGTTGCTGAATATCAAGAACAAGCTCAGGAATTGATTGCTTCTTTTCCTGCTTCTCCCGGTTTATTAGTGGGCGGTACCGGCTTGTATATTAAAGCCATTACCAAAGGCTTAATAATTCCAAGCGTTTCCCCTCATCCAGAACTGCGCTCGCGCTTGCAATCTCTGGGTCAACCCCATCTATATGAACTTTTACAACACCTTGATCCCCAAGCTGCCAGCAAAATTCATCCCAATGATCAGGTTCGCACCCTACGCGCTTTAGAAGTTTTTTATGTCACAGGAGTTCCCATTAGCGACCAACAAGGAGAAAATCCGCCTTCCTATCCCATTCTGCAAATTGGATTGGATTGTTCTCCAGAAGCCCTAGCTGCTAGAATTGAAGCTCGAACGGAACAAATGATGGCGTTGGGATTCGTAGAAGAAGTAAAAAGACTCATTGAGAAATATGGGGAGTCGTTGCCGTTGTTAAATACCCTTGGGTATCAAGAAATTAAAGACTATTTAGCCGGAAAAAGTTCTTTGGAAACTGCCCAGGAGTTAATTGTTCTTCATACGCGCCAATTTGCCAAAAGACAGCGCACTTGGTTCGGTGCGATTTCCGAGATTGAATGGTTCGATAGTGAGCAGCTTCATTTATGGGAAGCAGTGCGTCAGCGAGTCAGTCGCTGGTTGGGTTAACGGAAACGGCAGTTACAGATTATGTTGCCTAGGCTCCTTGCTACAATGAGCTAATTAAACCATATTGAAATTTGGTGAGTTGAGGGTTCTATGTTCAGTCAAAACCAAACCAATACCGAAACTGCCTTACAAAATCCAATTCCGCCGCCGACTCACGAGACTCAATACCGCGCGATCGGACTGGTTTGGGGAACATATCAGCCCCAAGAAAAACTCACTCGCGGTAGAATGAAACTTTCCGAACAAGCAAGTGTGGAAACTGTGCTGTTAGGACGTGCCATTAGTGTGGTCAAAAAGTATATTAACCTAGAACAACCTCATCTATGGGTCGTTTATCCTCGCACGCGACAAAAACAAGATTATCTCCATTTACAAATTGTCGGCATTTGGGAACCCACAACCCTCCATGAATCGTCCCAACGCGCTGAACAATTACAAGCAGAAACCGTCTCTCAAGTGAATTCGCAAGCCGGATACTTTTCCATTCGGGGAGAATTGATTTTTTATTCCGAAGTTCAACAAAAAATTATTATTAAAATCAAGCGAGGCACCTCAGAGAAACCAACTTTCTTTAAACTCAAACTTAATGGGACGCTTCCGGATGAAAAAGAAAAATTAGGATGGTTTTGGGATCTAGATGCGCAATTAAAAGGAGAAGAATTAGTGGTGACCAAAGCCCAAAAAATTTCGCCTCTGACTCATCAAAAGAAACCCAATCGCGCTCCAAAAAAACAATCTTCTACATCTTCTAAACAAAAAGAAAATTTTTCCCAAAAAAGCCCCAAGCCCATTCCCCGTCGGACTAAGTCGCGTTCTCAAGGGAAGAAAAAAATGGAATCGAATTAAGCAATTCCCAAGAACTGCCGAAACTTTTGAGGAGCCGCTAGAGCATAACCGTTAATCATTAAACAAGTTGCCGCTAAAGACAATAAAATATAAGTTGGTGCCATAACGACACCCACTGCTAACCAAGTTCCCACATGAAGTACCATGGCTAGGGCAAAAGCAATAGCTGCCCCGGCGCTCCAACGCAAATTGGCCATAGGAAATTGGCGAACTAATAAAAGCAATGTCAAAGAAGTCAATAAAAGATTAATGGGAATCAGGAAACCACAGATCGTGATACAGTATTGACGTGAAAATTCAAATAATTCCAGCAACGTAATCACTATCCTCTTTCACTGGTCAATTAAAATAATCATAAATGGTAAGTATATGTGCTGAGGGGAAACTTTTAAATTTCGTTACAAAGGAATCCCCAAAAGGAGAGAACAAGAAATAAAAACTTTTCTTAAACTTGCAAATTAATGGCCTCTCCCACTGAACTTATATCAAATGGATAAATGTTTGCTTGATTCTTGCTCGGAGAAATAGGGAGACAAGGCGATAAGGAGACAAGGTGAAGAACTTACTTATGTGTAGCATGAATTAATCAATATTAAATTTCCTTCCCTACCTGACCGATGAACGCGCCAGTCGGAGCAGCTCAGCGCGATTCAAGCCTCTTGAATCGAAAAAAATGGAACAATTCCGCTAGGAATCCGTCATTGCCAATCACAATGGAGCGATCTCATTGATGCTACATTAATCATGACAGATACAGAAAAGCAAAATTATGCCCAAGCTTAGGAACTCACCCAAAGCAAACCTTAACCTTTAAAAAACGTTGCGCGACGTTTGGAAGCAGAAATCAAAGATACGCCAAGTGCGCGGGGAGCAACCATGGAAATTCGGTTTAATCCGAAACGCAAAGAACAGGGGAAACGAGACTTAAAATAGTGATGATAAGCGGTGAACGAATAGGGTGCGGGAATGGCTGTTGTTGTTTTAAATAATCGGTATCGCGTCATTCGAGAATTAGGTCAGGGAGGATTCGGTAAAACCTTTTTGGCGGTGGATACGCATCTTCCCTCCGAACGGCCTTGTGTCATTAAACAACTCTATCCCATTGTTTCTAAACCGAAGCAATACCAATGGGTAAGAGAGCGTTTTCAACGAGAAGCTGCCATTTTAGAAGAGTTAAGCCGAGGCAATGGTCAAATTCCGCAACTATATGCGTACTTTGCCGAAGCGGAAACCTTTTATTTGGTTCAAGAATACATTGAGGGAGAAACACTCACCGAAAAGGTAGAAAAAAATGGCATTTTATCAGAACGGGAAGTTACTAATATTTTGATTAGTCTGCTACATGTATTGGATTATGTGCATCGTCACCAAATTATCCATCGCGATGTTAAACCCGATAATGTCATTTTGCGTGCTTCTGACGGGAAACCGGTCTTGATTGATTTTGGCGTGGTTAAAGAAGCCTTGGAAAGGGTAATGGACTCTGATCGGACTCATTCTATTGCCATTGGCACCCCCGGCTATATGCCCTCGGAACAGGCTGGCGGACGCCCTGTTTATTCCAGCGATTTATATAGTTTAGGACTTACTGCCGTCTTTTTACTCAGCGGCAAACCTCCCCATACCCTAGAAAGCGATCCCAGAACTGGAGAATTATTGTGGCGAAATGTTGTCCCTCGGTTACATAGTCAATTGGCAGGAATCATTGATCGCGCTGTTTGTTTTCATCCCCGCGATCGCTTTGCCGATGCCAAAGAAATGCTAGCTGCACTCACCGCCAGCAATGGCACACCGCAAAGGCAACCCACTTCCCATAACAACCATTCCCAGCAAAACTTGACCCAGGCAGCAACAGCGGCGGCAGTTCCCCCTTCTCTGGCTAAAAAAGGAAGAAAACAAAACAATGGCAATCCTTTTTTCGTTTGGTTTCTCATTGTTGTCATGATTATTTTAGGCAGCGGTGCCGTAAGCTATGGGATGATACAAGTTTTACAAAGTCTCCGGGAAAATAGCGATAGAACGTCGCTAGCCACAGAAGATTCCAACGAATCAAATGCCTCGCCTCAGGAAGAAACCTCCTCAGCAAAAGAAAAAACCGATCAACCAAAACGGCAAGACAAAAAAGCAGAAACCGACAACAAAAACAATCAGTCTGAATCCACTTCCAGCACACCATCCACTAATAATCAAATAGAAGCAGAATCAGATAATCAAGCTGATCCTGGAACCGTCATGGTTCCCACTATTTCTGAGAAACCTGATACTACCCCAGAAAAACGTCTGGAAGAAATTCCCATTTTCAGTACCGGGGTTAACAAAGAAAAAGTTATTGCGACCCTGGGAACCCCTAGTTCAACTCGTAAGGGGTATTGGAAGAATACGCAAACAGTGTTGTATGAAGATTATGTATCCGGAAAACTGGATTTGGGATATATTTTTGACCGCGATACTGGCAGCTTACAACAAACGGAAGCTTCCTTTGCCTCGTCTGTGGACTTAAATGTAATGGAAAGTACCCTAAAACATATGCTTCAGGGGGAAATAACCCCAACCATTGCGAATGCGCTAGCAGAAGTCTATCGCAAGGAAACAGACTTGCGTTCTTTCTCCATTCAAAATTGGGAGGGCGTCGTTGAAAGACGGAAGGAAGGAACCATCTATATTGGCGTTTGGGAGGAGAGTTTACACTAATTTCAAAATTACGGCTCATGGCATGGACAAAAACTGAAGCTAACAGTTTACTCGCAATTGATCAGCAGGTGGGGAAACATTACTTTTCTCCCTCGGCCTACGAAATTATCCGTCGCGTCATCTATGAAACGGGAGATTTTGATTATGTTTCGCACCTTCATTTTTCCGATCGCGCTCTCAGTGCAGGGGCGGCCGCATTAGCGGCCCGTACTGCTATTGTGGTCGATGTGCCATTGATTCAAACTGCAATTGCCCCTGTGGCACAAAATTGCTTTGCTAATTCTATTTATGCACCTTGGGAACATCATCGCAGTTACACGTTGCCGACGTTAGCAAAACGGCATCCCGAGGGCATTTTTGTCATTGGCCAACAACAACGAACACTTTCCACTTTTTTGGATTTACTGGATCATGAACAAATTAAACCGGCTTTGGCAGTGATGACAAACCCGAAATTCATTCAAATGGATGAGATAGAAGCAAAGTTAGAAGCGCTGACAGTTCCCCATATTCGCGTTATTGGCCGCAAAGGGAATGCTAGTGTGGCAGTAGGGATTCTCAATGGCTTAATTGATTTACTTGGCAAGTTTATACCCAATCCGAAATTGTCAAAACTTAGCTGCCCCAACTCAAAGCCGCTCCCAATACTAACCAACTCAAAAAACAAACCCGGGTTAAGGTCAATGCTTTCTCAATTGTTTGTTCGGTAATGGGTTGATCCCGATTTCCTAACAGGGGTTTTTCCTTGACGATGCCTTGATAAGTATTATTGCCGCCCAACTGCACGCCTAGAACAACTGCATAAGCACATTCACTCCACCCGGCATTGGGGCTGGGATCTTGGGTGGCATCCCGTTGACAGATTTGCCATACTCTGATGGGTTTTCGGGCAATCAGTCCGATACTTAGTACAGTTAATCGACAAGGAAGCCAGGTTAAAGCATCTTCAAATTTGGCACTAAACCAACCAAAATCAGTAAAGGGTTCCCGTTGATAACCCACCATAGAATCAAGGGTGCTCGCTGCTTTATAAGCTAGTACCAAAGGCACACTTCCCAAGCCTGGTATGAATAAACCAATGATGGCATAAAATAAAGGGGCTGTTACCCCATCGGTTGTATTTTCCGCGATCGTTTCTAACACTGCTCGCAACATTTCTGGTGTTGATAAATTTTCAGTATCCCGTCCGACGTAATAACTGAGTTCAGTGCGAGCATTGCCAATTTCGTTATTTTTTAAAGGGTTTAAAACGGCAACGGCAGCATTTCTTAAACTGCGACCGGCAAAACAACTTGCTAGCAAAATAACTTCTAAAAAAAAACTGAGAAAGAGAGATAGCTGTTTGCTAAAGTAAATGACAACCCAACCCAACACACCGCTGCCAATAATTAACCCCATTCCAAAAATGATTCCCGCAAGACGGCGTAAGATAGAATTTTTAGTGAAATCAGTAATGGTTTTACTGGTAACGGAAATCATGCTTCCCATCACTTGAACAGGATGAGGAATATTGCTGGGATCAGCAATGAGATAATCGAGAAAAGCAGCAATTAATAATGCCGTTGCCCTGTAATCTATCATCATCAAACAACAAAATTGGTTTCTTCTCCTTGGGCTGCTTGCCAACTGCGAGCATCATAATATAAATCCGCAAGACTAATTCCATAGAGTGCTTCTTTTAATTTTTGATGCAGTTGCCGCCATAGTCCATAAGTTACCCAATCTTCTGCTTGTTCGGCATCCGGCGTATGGCGAGGCAATGGTTCAATGGTTTCTCCAACCGCTTCTAAAATTTGCCCTAAAAAAATCTCTCGCGGTTCTCGGGCTAATTGATATCCTCCTTGCGCCCCGCGGACTGACTTGACTAAACCGGCTTGACGCAGTGCAATCAACAGCTTTTCTAAATAAGGAGCAGGTATTTCTTGACGCTCAGCGATCGCTTTGACAGAGGCGGGACTAAGACGTGATTGTAAACTTAAATCCAATAATGCTTTGACGCTATAGTGTCCACGAGTCGTTAATTTCATCTTGGTCGAGTTAATAATAATAAGGGTGGGTAAATAAATGGATAATGGGAAACACCTCCTCAATCTCGGGCGTAAATACTATTACCCTATCATTCCTTAATGGAGTTAGTTCCCCAAGAGAGATTATTCATCCGTTTTTTGCAGATACCTTCTTTAATAATTACGCTAACTTGCTGATGATCGTTTTTGCTAAAGTCAAGCCTTTAGTAAAACCGAAGCAGTGCTGATTCTCTAATGTTAAAACAGTGGATTCTAGTCTTTTCCAACAAAAAATTGGTAATGATTGATTTATTCAAAAAGATCTAATATGGTTTTTAGAAGCTGAAACCTTAAGCGTCAATAATTGAATTGCGCTTACGGATAAAAACCAGCTAAAGTAGAAGTGTGAAAATTAATGAATTAAGAGTTCCAGTTGATGGCACAAAAACAAGGAAATCCCTTAACTGGGGAGGCATTACTCCAAAAAGTTAAAGATTTGGGTAATCTCAGTAGGGAAGAAAAAGCTAAGGCTTGTGGTTACTACACCGAAACAAAAAACGGTGTCCAACGAGTCAATATGATGAAATTTCTTAATGCCCTAATGGATGCAGAGGGAATCAGCTTAGATAGTAATGGAAATGGACGAGGACGTGGGGGACGTTCGGCAAGTTATAGAATTAGTGTACAGTCCAATGGCAATTTATTGATTGGGGCTGCTTACACGAAAAAAATGGGTCTAAAACCGGGAGATGAATTTGAAATCACCCTGGGACGGAAACATATTCATCTCAAACAAGTCACTGGCTTTGATGAGCAAGATGAAGCAGAAGAAGACGAGAATTAATCTTGGTTTTTTCTCTTGCCAATTCCCCCCAAGGGCAAGTTATGATCTAAACCGAAACGGGTAAGTTGAGAGCTTGCCCAATGATAGCTGCAACGTTGGTGACTGCCAATATCGTTTTTTGATCTACAAGTAAGACCTATAAGGGAACCAACCCCTTTTGTGGCAGTAAACCGGGCAAAGTACCCGGAAACTTAAAGCAAAATGTCGGTGCCCACCTGACGACAGGAGGTCATTAACTGAGGTAAAACGGCGTTGCAGTGTCAAATCATCCCCTTTACCTTGTGCAGAGGGGATTGTTTTGTTAGGTTAGAGGATGTAATATGAATAACAAGTTCCGCCGATGTCGCATTTCATCTCGCCAACGCCAACTGAGAATTTTCCAGCAAGGGTTTTTCAACTCAATAACGGCTTAACGATTATTCATCAACAACTGACAACGACACCAGTGGTTGTAACCGATGTTTGGGTAAATGCTGGGACAAGGCAAGAACCGTGGCAGGGAATTGCCCATTTTCTGGAACATCTCATTTTTAAGGGAACCAAGCGCATTCCGCCGGGTTGGTTCGATTATGTCATTGAAAATTGCGGGGGCATGGCCAATGCGGAAACCAGTTACGATTATGCCCACTTTTTTTTGACCACTGCAGGAACCTACTGGCAACAAACATTGCCCTACCTGGCTGAATTGTTATTACAAGCGGAAATTCCCGAAGAAGAATTTCTTTGCGAGCGTAATGTGGTGTTGGAAGAAATTCGGGAAATGGCTGATGATCCCGATTATTTTACGCTACAAGCCCTTTGTGAAAGTTTATATGACCAACATCCTTACGGGCGGTCGATTTTGGGAACCGAAGAAGAATTGTTAGCGCGATCCCCGAATCAAATGCGGTGTTTTCATCGGACTTATTACCAACCGCATAACATGACTGTTGTTGTGGTAGGAGATGTGGATCAACAAACAGCTTGCCAAGGCATTGAGTCTGCTTTCTACCCCTTTAGTGTTCCTTCCGAATGTCCGCCATTTGAAATTCCGCCACAACCGAAGCTAACGACGCCGCAACGACGAGAAATTCGGCTGCCTCGTTTGGAAATTGCGCGGTTAGTGATGGGATGGCGTTGTATTGGCATTGAGGGCTGGCACGATGCGGTGGGATTAGATTTGCTGTCTGTATTGCTAGGGCAAGGAAGTTATTCGCGTTTGGTGCAGGAATTGCGGGAAGAGAAACAATTGGTACAAGAAATTGCCAGCAGTTTTTCGCTACAGCAAGATTCCAGTTTATTTACGATTAATGTTTGGTTGCCCGCCCAACATTTATATCAGGTAGAAAGCATTCTGCGCGATCGCGTCCAGCAATTGCAATCGCAGCCGGTGAGCGAAAAAGAACTCAAGCGAGCCCAAGGATTGCTCTGCAACGATTATGCCTTTTCTACGGAAACACCGGGACAATTAGCGGGATTATACGGCTATTACAGCATCTTAGCGCAACCGGAACTGGCTTGGCGCTATCCGACTCGGATTCGGCAGTTAGAACCGGCAGAATTGCAACGATTGGCCCAAACCTATCTTTCTACCCAACAATATGCGGTGACGATTATGAAACCGTTTTAATAACTGAGGGAGTGGGAAGGAGGCGTCTCCATATGATGGTTATCTTTGCTTTCCACTTGATGTGTTTCGTTGCTGGTTTGACTGGGAAGCGTCAGTTGGCCATTAGCGGCTAAGTCAGTAAAGTTGCCGATATTGCGGAATTTCTGGTAGCGTTGTTCCCGTCGTTGCTGGGGCGAGAGCTGCATCAGTTCATCGAGATTGGCAATTAAAGCTTCTTTAAGGAGATTCGCGGCTCCCATGGGATCGGCATGAGCCCCGCGTACTGGCTCGGATAAAATCTGATCCAAGATGCCAAGGTCTTTTAAATCCCAAGACGTAATTTTCAGGGCTTCACAAGCTTGTTCCGACTTGCCGGAGTCTTTCCAAAGAATGGCAGCACAGGCTTCAGGGGTTGCCACTGTGTAAACGGCATGTTCCAACATTAACAGGCGATCGCCGACACCAATCCCTAACGCGCCGCCAGAACCGCCTTCACCAATCACGGTGCAAATAATGGGAACATCGAGGCTAAACATTTCTCGCAGATTATACGCGATCGCCTCGCCTTGTCCATTTTTCTCGGCATCCACACCCGCCCAGGCGCCGGGGGTATCGATAAAGGTACAAATGGGCATCCGAAAGCGGTTCGCATGCTGCATTAACCGCAAGGCTTTCCGGTATCCGCTCGGGGCTGCCATGCCAAAGTTGCGGGCCACATTATCCTTGGTATCGCGCCCCTTTTGATGGCCTAACATCATTACCGGACGACCATTGAGACGGGCAATGCCGCCCACTAAAGCCGGATCGTCATGACCGGCGCGATCGCCGTGCAATTCAAACCATTCCTCACTCATGGCTTGAATATAATCCAGGGTACTTGGACGACGGGGATGACGGGCCAATTGCAACCGTTGAGCCGGAGTCAAGGTACTAAAAATTTCCTTGCGCAGTTGAACCGCTTTTTCTTCTAGATGTTTGATTTGATCAGAAACATCCACTTGATTTTCTTCAGCCAGTTCACGAATTTGCTCAATTCGCGATTCTAATTCCGATAACGGTTTTTCAAATTCAAGCAGAAATGTTTTTCGGTTGGATTTTGACATAGAAGAATTGCTAATCCTCAAGCAGGAAACGACGGGTTAATGAAAAGGAGTGGGAAAGCAGGGAGAGGACGTGCTAAGCTTGATGAGCACTGACACGCTCTTCAGCAAGCAAGAGAGGTTCAAAGCCGTGTTTTTGGGAAACTTCTCCAATTTGCTCCATTTTTGCTACTGTAATTTGATTCCGTCCCCAGGAAAAATTAGTGTACCATTTTTCAAACTCCAGCAACATAGATTCGGCAAAGCAAGCAAACAATTGACGGTTGGGAGCATCCATATTCACCATTTCCATAATTGTCCATTCGATGTCAAGGGCATGTTCCACAATTCCCCCTTGCAATACCGAAATTTCCGGTTCCTGAATGCGCGTATCAAAGTTTTTGGGATACCCCCCATCAATGATCAGACAAGGCCGTTTCATTTTTTCCGGATTAATCTCAACCCCTTTGGGCAAACTAGCTACCCAAACGATAATATCAGCTTCAGTGAGGGCATTTTCCATAGAAAAAATTTTACCTCGTCCCAATTCTTGTTTTAAGTTTTCTAAGCGTTCTTGATTGCGCGCCACCAATAGCAAGTCTTGCACCGGCGTTTTGGCATTCAACCAGCGACATACCCCACTGCCAATATCACCAGTGGCACCGCATACGGCAACGGTTGCTTGAGACAAATCCAGCCCCAGTTGTTGTGTCGCTAATTCTACCTGACGACAAATGATATAAGCGGTGTGAGTATTTCCGGTGGTAAACCGACGAAAGTCTAATTCTACATTGCGGACTTGCCGGTTCTTTTCCAGATTAAAATTTTCAAAGATAATCGAGGAAAATCCACCTAGAGCGGTAATATCGATATTTGCCTTTTGGGCATGAGCCATAGCATTTAAAATTTTGCGCACCGCCGCTTTAATGCGACGCTGGGTCAGCATTTCCGGGAGAAAACAGGATTCAACATATTTGCCGTGAATGGTTTCTCCAGTGATACTGGTTACTGTAATATCATCAACAATTTGGGGCGGTGCGGCACACCAGAAGTCTAATCCCTGTTCATGATATTCGGGATAGCCAAGTTGTTGAGCAACATTTTGCGCGTGTTCAAGACTGGTCAAATGACCGATCAAACCAAACATGAATTTCTCGCTGTCAACCTGTAAATCAGGTCGTGATAAGTATGATTAGGGTGGGAGATAATAACCCACTATTATCAATCTTAAGATGTTTCACAAGATTTCGGAAAGCGTTTGCTAAACCAGTTGCCTGTTAGCCTGAGATAGGAATTCCCCGCCAAGAGGCGAGGAAACTCCACCTTACTTAAACTTGCTGATTAAAGATGCTAATTTAGCTTTCTCGCAGTCCATAAGCGGACATCCGCATAATTTCACGAGTGGAAAAGCCAATGTTCCCCAAAGCTTCTCCATAAGCAATCATAAAATCTTCTACGAGAGCATCTTTTTCCATCCCCAAGACTTTAGCATCTTCAGTCACTTGGTTCAGCATTTTCCACACTAAAGGAAGGTTTTCGCGGTTGGCTTGTTCCAATTCTTCTTTAACGCTGTCAAAATTGACCTTTAACCACTCTTCTCCATAGTTAAGGTGGGTATATTCGTCTTTGACAACCCCTTCTGTAATTTTCTTAGCAAAGGGATCAGCCACCGGAATATAAATGTTATATGCCGAAATCGCAAAGCATTCAATAATTAGAGATTGGATTAACAAGCAGGTAACAACTTTTCCTTCTGCCAGTGCGTTTTGGAAATTTTGGTCTAATTCCGCAAAAAACGCTTTGCCAAACTCCATATCAGGAGTAACATTTAAATTTTTGCCACAGGCTTGAAATCCTTTTTTGTGTCGCGCCTCCATTTTGGAGAGGCGAGTGAGTTCATCTTTGCTATCGGGTAACAATTTAATTAAGTCTAAGTAATTATTTTGGGCTTCTTGTTCCCCTTCAATTACAATCGCGTTGATGCGACTATAAGCATCTTTATAAGTCTCGCTGGTGTAATCTAGTGTTGGGGTTGCAACATCTTGCATAAGTAGATGATCTCCTATGGCTTCCTTATCACCAATAATATATACAGTTTCGGCCTTTTCGCCAAAATCTCGTTCTAGATCGCCTTGAATCTTTTTATAGAAACGATTAGCTTGCTTTTATTTTAACGTTCCTTTTCAGAGAAGGGAGTTGTTAACGGCTAATTGAGAATTGACACTTCACAATTGAGAACTGACAATAGAAATCTAGTTGTTGGTTGCTCTGTTGTTTCTTTTTCTTGGAATTGCCGCCGATGAAAAATCATTTACAATTCTTGGCTTTAGTGTTGGGCGGTTTGATTGTCTTATCGCCGCTGACGATTATTTTCCTCACCTCTTTAGCCCCTTCGGGAAGTACTGCTACTCCCGATTTTAGTTGGTCTTCTCTCACTTTAAAAAATTATTGGCAAGCTTGGCAAAAGGGAAATTTCTTACTGGCTTTTGCTAACTCGACGTTGGTTGCTTTAAGTGTCACTGCTTTACAAGTTATAACAGCCTCGTTGGCGGGATATGCCCTTGCCCGGTTAACATTTCGCGGTCGCCGTACATTATTATTAATTATTTTAGCGACCTTAGTCATTCCCTTTCAGTTATTAGTAATTCCCATTTTTCTTGTTTTAAAGTGGGGCAATTTAATTAATACGTATGGCGCTCTAATTTTGCCAACTGCTGTCAATGGCTTTAGTATCTTTTTAATGCGTCAATATTTTACAACTATTCCCATCGAATTAGAAGAAGCAGGGGCCTTAGATGGCGCAAACCGTTGGCAAATTTTAACCCAAATTATGCTTCCTTTAGCCCGTCCAGCGTTAGTTACTGTATTTTTATTCACATTTATTGGGGAATGGAATGATTTATTTAAACCCTTAGTGTTTACCACACGCCCAGAGTTAACAACTGTGCAACTTGCGCTGGCGCAATTTCAAGAACAATTTACCAGTAATTGGTCGTTGCTGATGGCTGCAGTCATTATTGCCACAGTTCCAGTTGTTATTTTATTTCTAATCGGGCAACGGCAGTTTATTCAAGGAATAAGTACCACCGGAATTAAGAATTAAGCAATCATAAAGTCAGAAAACTTTTATCTCCATCATTTGCTAAGATACTGATAGTTATTTTAGAACGTTTTGTAACATTACTACTATGGATTACCTTCCGCTTTTTGGTCGCATTTGTCTATGCTTAATTTTTTTCCAAGGGGCATGGGGAAATTTCTCGACATTTAGTGAAACGCAAGCAGGAATGGTTGAGATGGGCTTACCCATTCCGACAGTATTGTTAGTGGGAAACATCATTTTCCAGTTAGTGGGGGCAATCTCCCTTTTACTAGGATTTAAGGTCAAATGGGGAGCCGTCATTCTTCTGATTTTTCTGATTCCCACGACAATTATTTTCCATGACTTTTGGGTTAATCCTGATGAAAGAATCGCGTTTTTTAAAAATTTAGGGTTAATCGGCGGTTTATTATTGCTTACCTACACAGGTGCTGGTGCGGTTAGTATTGATTCTAAATAATGCGATCAGATTAATTTGAGTGATTTTCTTCACCAAAATCAGTATAGGTGAGATCTGCGCCTTCTAAATAAGTATTGGTTAATTTGGCCCCAATTAATTTTGCTTTTCTCAAATTCGCTTGATATAAATTAGCATTTTCTAGATTAGCAATAACTAATTTTGCTCTTTCTAAACAACTATGACTTAAATTTGCTCCTTCTAAATTTGCCCCAATTAAATTACAGTCTCTGAGATCAAAATGACTTAATTCTGTTCCTGATAGATCAATATTTTGAAAATTGCGTTCGCCGGCAGCATAACGATTTAAAAATTCTCCCACAGCCGTTACAAGAATTTCTCGTTGCGGCGGTTGACGATAAATGAATCGAAAGGTATCGCCGCTATTAATGACTTGCTGCAATTCCTCATAAAATGGATAAGCACCAATGCCGCTTAAGCTTACCCAAGCGCGAGTGCGAGTGATAGCAGTGAATAATTGGTTGCGTAAATAAAGATCAGCTTCTGCTTGGGCAATTTGGTCTAATCCCACAATATACACCATATCAGCTTCTTGTCCTTTGGCGCGATGAATCCGGGACACCGTAACGCCGCCTTCACACCAAAACTGATTGGGGCGACGTTGATAGGAAGGTGTTGCAAAAAGATTGCAATCGGGGGCACTGGGGAGATAAATATCAATGCCTTGCTGATACAGAAATGTGGCAACTTTGGTTTCTAACTGTTTTGCTGTTAAGCTGTTTCCTAAGACTAAAACTAAGAGATTGCGGCTAGGGCGTAAGCCTTCCTGTCGCAAGTTTATCAAAATTTGCTGGGCTAAAGCCGTTAATTCTTCTTGTCGGGTGGCGCAACTTTGAAAGCGAACAATGTCTCCTTGCCATAACTCGGGTAAGGGATGAGGGGAGTTTTCTTGGGAGCGTTGCAGGGTAATTTCCGTTTGCGGTTGAAAACTGCCTTTCACTTGGTAACCTAGGGCTTCCCAGTCTTGGGAATGGGTAACCCCAGTTAACATCCCTTCTCCTCTTAATAACCCCATGCCAATGCCATGGGCAAAGGTAATGACAGGATGAGGAAGACGGTAACAGCGCGAGAGAATTTCAGTTTTTTTGATGCCATCCCCGTATTCGCCGCTGAGGAGATGGGCTAAGTCATCCCCTAAAATTTCGCCAGGGGTGGGAATTGATAAATTATTGAGGCTTTGCGCTTCATCATATGCCCAAATCAGCCGTCGCTGTTGCGGTTGGCTAGGATGAACCGGATGCAAGGATTGATAGGCAAGTTGGTAAAAAGGTTGTTTACTTCCTAGGTTAATGTTTTCATCAACTAATAAATCTTGTCCTTCATCAATTAAAATGGCATCAAACAGTTGCGGAATCGAGGCTTTTGCTAATAAGTCATCACAAGCGAGGGCAAGGGCAAGATGGGGCTGATATCGTTGCGATTGGGGAATATCTTGCACGGTAAGCGGAGAAACGCCTGTGGTTTCACAGAGAACGCGATACAAACCGGGTTGATTTTTTGCCCCCCAAGCATGAAGAACGCGCAAGTTTGAATTTTTGGGATCAAATTGAATGGTTTCCTCGCTAAATCGGTTTAACCATTGACGCAATTGATCAATAATGACCGAATACATAGTGCGAGAAAAGAAGACGATCGCGATCCGCCATTGGGGATATTTTAAGTGCATTTGCGCCGCTTTTTGACACAATAGGGCGGTTTTTCCCGATCCGGCAATGCCTCGAATGCGTTGACAACCAGGGGGAATTTGTTTGCCGATTTTTTCTTGTTGCTGATCGAAATTAGAAATGTGTTGATGAATTTGTTGTAAGACTTTGCCGCGACTATCTGCCGAAGCAAGAACGCGATGAGTTTGTTTTTGATAAAGCGGGGTTCCGCTAATCACAGCCAGTAATAATTGCCATTGCGTCTCGTTTAAATGATTCCCTTGAAATCGGGGAGTTGTCTGTTGAATCGTTGCTAATAAATTGTCAGCGACATTGAGATCCGTTTGAAGTAACAGGGGAGGATTGCTGGGCAAAAGATGAAAGCCTCGATCTTCCCAATCAGCTTGCGTAATGTGGGGTAACGCAACAAAAATGCGACTGGTAATTTGATCCTTTAAACTGGGTTCGCGATCGCAGTAAGAGAGAAGAGACGCCAGCTGATTTTCTGCTTGTTGATAGGGATTGCCGCTGCTGATATAGAAATTTTGATATTGCCAAAGATGCCCGGTAATTTGTTTAATTTGGTTAATCACAAGGGCTTTGACTTCAATGATAATGATTCCCAGGGCGCGATCGAGGATTAAAATATCAGGTTCTTTCCGAAAATTGCCTAATTGGGAAAAAATGGGATAGCGCCAGTAGGCAATGCAATTGCGCCCCTGAAAGGTATTTTGAATTGTTGTCCAAACTTTCTTTTCAGCACTTGCCCCTGCTTGGTTTAAGGGTTCAGTGGCAATAAATTGAGCCGTCATTCCCCAGTTGAATGTCTCCTCGCCCCTTTTACTCTCTTGTTATACCATTTTTATAAATTTTTGCGATCCCTACGACTATCCTAAACACAGACAACATATACTTGAATTATTGAAATCGTATTGACTGGGAAATTTCAGCTTCTGATAAAATTTTGCCAACTCGTGGAACAATAACCAACTTTTTTCTTCTGAAATGAATAGCGCGATCCGTACAAATTTATGAAACAAGCCAAAGCAATTTTAGATCAGACAACGTTGAACATTGATTTACGGGATTTACAAATTTTTGCTTTAAGTTTCTTCTTGCTATTAGGTTTAATCAGTCAAGGATTTGATTTTGCCTTAAATTCTCAAACCATTCTGGTTGCCATTGTTGCTTCAGTTAGTACCCAATATCTAGCTGATTTGTTTATAAAGCAGAAGGAAATGCCGGAGTTGATTTCCCGTAGCGCTTTAATTACTGGGTTAGGATTATGTTTATTGTTGCGAACCAATTCTTGGGAAATTATGGCCTTCGCTGCGGTGAGTGCCGTGTTAAGCAAATTCTTAATTAAATATCGCGGAAAACATTTATTTAATCCTGCCAATTTCGGGATTATTAGTGTCTTATGTTTGACTGACGGTGCCTGGGTATCGCCTGGACAGTGGGGAGAATCATTTTTTCTGGCATTGTTATTTATTAGTGTTGGCGGTTTAATTTTAACCTGGCTGGGACGCTGGGAAACAACTGCTATATTTTTGCTGGTTTATGGGTTAGGAATTGCCTTGCGAAATCAATGGTTAGGATTTGGGCCTGAGATTTGGTGGCATGAAATCAATAGCGGCAGTTTATTATTGTTTGCCTTTTTTATGATTAGCGATCCCCGTTCAATTCCAGATGGAAAATGGGGGAGAATCATTTGGTCAAGCGCGATCGCGCTATTAACCCTAATTTTAAAATATCAATTTTTCTTAGCAACTGCACCGTTTTTCGCCCTATTTTTCCTATCGTTGTTAACGCCAATCTTTGACGATTTTTGGCAAGGCAAACGCTTTAGCTGGACTTGGACGACTTTTCAATTGGGAGGAAATCAAAATGAAGCTAGCAAAGCATAAATTCCGAGTAGGCGCGATCAGTTTAATGATTGCCTTGTTTTTCAATATTTCTCCTGCCTTAGCCTTTTGCGGCTTTTATGTTGCCCAAGCTGATGGCGATCTTTATAACCAAGCCTCTCAAGTGATTATGGCACGGGATGGAGACCGAACGGTCTTAACCATGGCCAATGATTATCAGGGGGAAGTGGAAAATTTTGCGCTGGTTGTTCCGGTTCCTGTGGTGCTAAAAGAAGAACAAGTGCAAGTGCAAACCCCCAAAATTATCAAACGCATTGATAACTTTAGTGCCCCGCGTTTAGTGGAATATTTCGATGATAATCCCTGTCGTCCTCAAGGACCAATTTTGCACTCGCTAGAATCGACGGCATCGCAAACAGAAGCAGGAAGGGCGCAATCAGCAGATTCCCTCGGCGTAACCGTGGAAGAAGAATTTGACGTTGGGGAGTATTCAATTGTAATTCTCAGCGCTAAGGAATCAAAAGGCTTGGAAACCTGGCTGCAACAAAATAATTACAACATCCCGGATGGGGCAAGTGACTTATTACAGCCCTATATTCGTCAAAACTTAAAATTCTTTGTCGCAAAAGTTAATTTAGAAAAATATAATCCAGACAAATTTACCTCCTTACGCCCCTTACAAATGGCCTATGAATCATCTCGGTTTATATTGCCAATTCGATTAGGAACGCTAAATGCCCAAGGCAACCAAGATTTACTAGTTTATATTCTGTCTCCGAAAGGGCAAGCGGAAGTAACCAACTATCGCACCGTAAAAATTCCTTCTGATGTTCAGATTCCAGTTTATATCAAGGAAGAAGAAAAATTTCCTGAGTTTTATCAATCCATGTTTGAAAAAAGCTGGGAGAAAAATAATGGTAAAACCGTCTTTTTAGAATATGCTTGGGATATGAGCAAATGTGATCCTTGCTCGGCACAACCGCTCAATTCAGAAGAATTGAAAAATGCTGGCGTTTTTTGGGATGATAATTCAGTATTTATTACCCGGCTTCATGTTCGGTATAATCACAATCTTTACCCGCAAGATTTACGGTTTCAAGAAACCCCAAACCGGGAATTTTTCCAGGGACGGTATGTTATTCGCCATCCTTATGATGGCCAAGCAAATTGCCCAGAAGCCGAATCCTATTATGAACGAGTGCGCGATCGACAAGAAAAAAATGCCAAAACCCTTGCGAATTTAACAGGTTGGAAGTTGTCAGAAATTGAAGAAAAAATTGACTTCGTCGAAACTGAAGGCAATGCTTCTGAGGTGTGGTGGCGACAACTGTTTGATTAATGGAAATGAAACGATCAATGATGACAACATTTGCTATTGAGACACCCGTTTTTGGGCAAACCACTGTTGCAATTGTTCCCGACAGGCAGTGTCTAAAATGCCGCCAATGACGGTTAAATAATGATTGGAGGCCGCGCTGTCAGGAAGATTTAAAACACTTCGCACAGCACCGGTTTTAATGTCATCTGCCCCATAAACCAACGTGCCTATCCTAGCTTGGACGATCGCGCCGCTGCACATGGGACAAGGCTCAAGGGTGACATATAGGGTATAATGATTTAACTGCCAATTGGCTGCTCGTTGGCTCGCCTGGCGGATTGCTATGATTTCAGCATGAGCTGTGGGATCGCGATCGCGCTCTTTGCGATTATTTCCTTTCCCGACGAAGTTTTCTTCAGTATCAATAATAACTGCGCCAACCGGAACTTCCCCTGCTTTTCCCGCTTCTTCAGCCAGTTGCAGGGCATACTGCATCCAACGACAATGCTTCTGATAACTAATCTCATCCACCAGCATTTGCCGGTTGCATTAATAATTTATCGAGTTTGCCACTTTTATCGAGGGCGTACAGTTCGTCACAGCCCCCAATATGTTCATTATTGATAAAAATTTCGGGAACAGTGCGTTGCCCATTGGCACGTTCCGCCATTTCGTTTCTCGCCTGTTCATCGCCATCAATTTTATACTCAGTAAATTTTACCCCTTTCCAGCCCAACAGGAGTTTAGCGCGGATACAAAACGGACAAGTTTGCCACGTGTAAATTTCCACGTCAGCTTGAAAGTTTTCCGGTTGTCGTCCCAATAAAGTGAGTAATCTTTGAAGCATAGCTATCTTAGCCGATTAGGAGTGCTTTACCCTATATTTTAAATGAATGTCTCGGTCTCTTGGAATCAGGCATTAACGCTTCAACGAAGCTAAATTAGACAGACATAAGCCTAGTCTTGATAATCCTAACCAACAACGCCAATTCTTTTTTTCTAGTTAAATAAAGCGGGCAGCGGGAATCGAACCCGCATCATCAGCTTGGAAGGCTGAGGTTTTACCACTAAACTATGCCCGCCTGCTTTCGCTCTACCTAGAGTAACATAACCCCTTGCCCTTGGCAACTAACCTTTGACATTGGTTAGGGTAAGAATACAAATCAGCTTGCAGGTGCCGGCTGTGCAGTAATTTTAAAAATCAATACGGTCATTTGATTGATGATCAAATCATATTCTTGGCAAAATAAAAGTCTGCCTGTCTATTATTTTCCAGAGTTAGCATCAACCAATTATACTGCTTGGCAACTCTTCCAAAAGGGAAATGTTACTCCTTTTATTGTTACGGCAGATCAACAAACTGCAGGTAAAGGACAATGGGGAAGACAATGGGTTTCTAGCCAAGGCGGTCTTTATTTATCAATTGTCTTGTCTCCAAATATAACGATTGAACAACCTTCCCATCTAACAATTAGTACAGTTTTTGGAATTACTGAAATGTTATCAGCTTATCAAATTCCAGTGCAAATTAAATGGTTAAATGATATTTTTCTAAAACGAAGAAAACTAGGCGGTGTTTTAACAGAAACTCGTGTTAAAACTAATCAACTAAAAGCAGTTGTCATTGGTATTGGTATCAATTGGAACAATAAAGTTCCTGCAATGGGAATTGCCCTAAAAAACTATTTATCTAACAATAATAATATCAACGCTGAATTAGATTTAAATTTTACTCTAAAAGAAAAAATAAATTCTAAACAATTACCCGCAAAAATCATTAATTTGAATGACTTAAAACAGATCGTCATTACTGGTACCTTATTTGGATGCCAGCGTTGCTTTGAGGAAGGTTTAACTGCAATATTGCCGCAATATGAAGCTCGACTTCTCAATGAATTTGATAAATAAGGGAAGCG
Organism: Cyanobacteria bacterium SW_9_44_58; assembly: GCA_003021905.1. Lineage (GTDB taxonomy): Bacteria > Cyanobacteriota > Cyanobacteriia > Cyanobacteriales > Rubidibacteraceae > Halothece. The sequence goes on from PXPI01000136.1 coordinate 20,396, forward strand.
AAAGTTTACTGATTACTGGAATAGCATGACATTGCAAAACAGGTAAATGCTATAATTGTGCATTGTCCATTATCAATTATTTATTATGTCTTCTTCCTCAGAAAAAAGCAATCAACAAAGTGCTTCCAATTTAAGAGAGATTCGTGCAACTCGTATTCAAAAAATCGAAAAATTACAAGAAGAAGGACTGATTCCCTTTGTTTATAAATGGGAGATTACTCATCATGCTAAAGAACTGCAACAGGAATATATTGAACTGGAAAACGGCGAAGAAGTGGAAACAGACGTTTCGATTGCCGGACGAATTGTTGCTCGTCGCGTGTTTGGCAAACTTGCCTTTTTTACCCTACAAGACAAAACCGGAACAATTCAGCTATATTTAGATAAAAAACGGATTTCGGCAGGAATGTCGAATCTTGACAATGCTTTTAATATCCTAAAAAAACAAACCGATACAGGGGATATTTTAGGAGTCAAAGGAAGCATTAAACGGACAGAAAAAGGAGAACTTTCGGTTAACGTTGATGAATACAGTATTTTAACCAAATCGCTGTTGCCGCTTCCCGATAAATGGCATGGTTTAACGGATAAAGAAAAACGTTATCGCCAACGCTATGTGGATTTAATTGTTAATCCCAATGTGCGGGAAACTTTTCGAAAACGGGCAAAAATTATTGCTGCCATTCGGCGATATTTAGAACAAGAAGACTTCTTAGAAATTGAAACCCCAGTATTGCAAACTGAAGCTGGCGGTGCTGATGCCCGTCCGTTTGTCACATATCATAATGCCTTAGATATGGACTTATATTTAAGAATTGCCACAGAACTCCATCTCAAACGGTTAATTGTCGGGGGGTTAGAAAAAGTATTTGAATTAGGAAGAATTTTTAGAAATGAAGGGGTTTCCACTCGGCATAATCCGGAATTTACTTCTATTGAGGTGTATCAAGCTTATGCCGACTATTACGATATGATGACCTTAACTGAAAATATTATTACCTCCGCAGCGAACGAGGTCTTAGGATCATTAATTCTGTACTATCAAGGAGAAACAATTGATTTAAATGCGCCTTGGAAACGGGCAACAATGTACGATTTAATTCAGGAGAAAACCGGAATTGATTTTAATCGATTTAATGACTTTGCTGAAGCGAAACAAGCAGCCCAAGCAGCGGGAATAAATATCCCTGAAGATTGTCAATCCATGGGAAAATTATTAAACGAAGCCTTTGAACAAAAGGTAGAAGAAACGTTAATTCAGCCTACTTTTGTCCTCGATTTTCCCAAAGAAATTTCTCCTCTTGCTAAACCTCATCGTTCAAAAGAAGGATTAGTCGAACGTTTCGAGTTGTATATCGGCGGACGGGAATTAGCAAATAGTTTTTCCGAATTAACTGATCCCATTGATCAACGGGAACGGTTGGAATTGCAAGCAGCTAAAAAAGCAGCAGGCGATTTAGAAGCCCATAATGTCGATGAAGATTTCTTAACCGCCTTAGAGTATGGGATGCCCCCCACAGGAGGATTGGGAATCGGTATCGATCGCGTGGTTATGTTATTGACTGATTCTCCCAGTATTCGGGATGTCATTGCTTTTCCCCTCCTCAAAAGTGCCAGTAACGTTAGCCATGACTCAGAGGAGGAAACTTAAGCCTAGAGTGGGCATTTTGCCCACCCTATAACTTGTCTTAATCTGTCTGAGTTAGCGTTTCCTTGCCTTTGACACAATCCAGCATTCTGACAGTAGCAGCAGCTGCATAGTTCCGTTGTGCCGGTTGATCTGGGGCAAAATTCCTGCCAGTTTCCCCTAAAGGAGAAGCCACCGCACAATAGGAAGACATCTGACTAATAAGATTCGTTGCCCAATGATCGCTGGTATCGCTAAAATCCATTGCAGTTTGAGTGCTGGGAAGTTCTCCGGTTTTTCCTAATTGGTTGCGCGCATATTGTGCGATTTTATTTTCCACAGCAATTAACTCAGCACGAGTAACCGGTTGTGTGGGGCGGAACGTGCCATCGGGATACCCGCTAACAATCTCATTTTCTTTCGCCCATTGAATTTTTCCGGCACTCCAACGAGTGGCTTCCACATCCGGATAAGGGGCAGTGTTTGTTTGATTTTCAACCATGACATCCACCTCAGGAATTGTCTTTAAGGCTTCAATAGCAATGGAAACGAGTTGTTCTCGCGTTAATTCCGCTTCCGGTCGAAAGGTGTTATCTTCTTTAAATCCGGATACAAACCCCATATTAACAGCAGTTGCAATCTCTTCGCGGTAGATATCGTTGCGAATATCAGCAAAGGGAAGATCCCCTGCCGTTGACTTCGCTAAATAAATGTGACCCAGGGTTTTGTCTTCATAGGTGCGTTTGGCAAAATCCCAATTGGGTTTCAGCTGAATTTTTAGGTAACCCTCAGCCATGCCATTGGTACTCCCAATCACCACTTTTTCCCCTTGATTGTTCCGAGGCGTTCCTACTAGTACCAATTCATTATCTCGTTCCACTACTTGCAAGAGATAATCTTGACCATAGTCTTGCCCATTAATGCGAATGGAATAACCGTTGCTGTCAGTGGCGCGTCCGCAAATGCCAGTAAAGTCAAAATCGAGGAGAAGGGGATCAATGACCACGGGATTAGATCCGCTTTCACTCCAACAGGCTCTTTGGTCTGATTTTTGCTCTAAAATCAGCAGTTTATAGTTATCATCTCCAAAAGGAGCGGCCACGGCAATATAGTCTTCCTGGGGAACTTCTTTTGCTCCAAAATTTTGAGCATTGCTTGCTTGAAAGGTCAACATTGTTGCTAAAGCGGTGGCTGTGGTTAAAGCAGTAAATTGTTTTAAGCGCATAGGTACTGTTTAGAATAGACTCATCATCAAGTAGAATTAGCTTGTTGCTTCCCCGCAACTCTCTGTTAATGGGGACTCGTGCTGATTGTAACCTGTTTTTATGTTGTTATCTTGTGTTTTTTGACATTTTGTTGCTCAAGCCGGAAGTAATGCTATTAATTCTAATGCGGCAAGGGTTATTAGAGTCTCGCGATCGCGTCTTTGTCATCGTATCACCATGAATCAATTATCGAATAGCTTTACGTTATTTCTCAGTTTGATTGTTGAGGCATTTCCATTCTTATTAATGGGAATCATTTTATAGCAATTCTCGAATTCATAAGGTACAGTAACAACAGTGAGTAAACCAATTCCGAATATCTTGATTAGTTACTTTTAGCATTGCCTCTGTAATC